>CAMPJM010000130.1 GCA_946886805.1 uncultured Flammeovirgaceae bacterium
TCATTTCCATTGCCACCACATCCGCTTGGGCAGCATCCGTCCCAATCATAGCTTGGGTTCGGCCCTCCCGTTAAAAAACCCGGCGCAGGTCCATACGTTGATTCCCCTACTCTGTCCCACTTAGGGCTTCCGTTCGAAAACCAGGTGTGGTAAAACTCATTAACACTGTTTTCTGCCCCATAAGCATACATATTGGACAAATAAACCAAATTCATGGGATTCACTCCATGGATATAATGGACGAACCCTTCGGCGGCCTTTGAGGCATCGTCATGCTTATCAGCTGCTATGTCATAAGTCAACAAATCGGTAAACATCAGGCCCTGAAGGGCTTTTGTAGAATTACTTCCCCAGGTATAGGCTTGGAGATGAGCCATATAGGGATCTGCCTGATCGTAGTAAAAAGGAAAGTTGTCATTTTTATTCATCGAATCCTGATAAGTCGCTTTGATAGCTTCGACTACACCTGGTGTTGCCCCTGGTATTTGAGTATAGTATAAAAGCGTTGTCTGGATTGAAGCTTCAAAAGGATAGGCATAACCCCATTCTATAAGATGAGCTTGCTGATAATGGCTATCGAAATACGTCTTGTAAATCGCTTCGCCGGTAACTTCGAATAAAAAACATGCTGCTTCCAATTTTGCTGTCAGCCGTCCGTAATCGTCCGTTTCCTGCTGACCAGCACCCAAACCCAAGCTTCCAAAGGCACTGTCATTGTTTCTAAAAATTACCGATGGGTTTTCCTCTGCCCAACGCCAGGCTTTAATAGCTCTGGATTTTAATGTATCGGCATAGGCATCCATTCCCCTGCTTTTGAAAACTTTGGAGGCAATTGCAAATGCTCTGGTTGTATTTAAAGTGGCAGAAGTACTTGCAGAACCATATAAACTAGGACCTGTTGCGCTGGACGGCGGACTTGCGTGTGACAAACCTACAATACTTAAAACACTACCGTCACTTTTTTGCATGCGTAACAGGTGATCTATTCCCCACTTAGCTTCATCTAAAAGGTCAGGAATGCCATTTCCCGACTCCGGAATATTATAATCATCAGCCCACACCGCAGGAGCTTCAATATAGGCTCTCATAAATTCTACAATATAATTTGCGGTCCAACTGGTGTACTTATTATAATCGCCCGCATCATACCATCCGCCAGATACATCTATTTCTTTAGCAGAATTGTTCTTATCATCGTAAGGCCGGGCATTTTTGTCTTGCAGTGGCCCAAGGTGGCTTGCACCGTCGGCCCATGCTGCCCCAGCATACTGCGCGTTTTTCTCAAAACCTGCCCTTTGGTAAAAAAAAGTCCGCACCGCATGCTTTAACACCTGATCGTAGACCTCGGAAGATATTTCAAACTCAAAAGAGCGAAGGTTTTTATCTATATCAAGCACATAATAAGTCCCTGGCGTGGTTACAGCAGAAAAATCAAACCACCACGCTTTGTCGCCTGAAGAATTGTCTGTTTCGCCATCGTTCCAAACCAACAGCTCCCCAGAGAACACATGTTCATTGCTCGAGCTGTTAACTAGTGCATAGGTAGCTCCCGGACTAAAAGATTCTGATTCATCAAATCCAACAATCGGATCACGAATTACAGCTACCTTTCGGGAATCAGGTAAATAGCCAAATTGGTCAACAACAATATATTTGGTATGGGTTTGGGCTTCGGAGGGAAATGAAAAAACAGACAAGGCAAACACAAGTAAAAATGTTTGTAAATGCTGTTTAGATGATACCGGGGGCATAAGATATTTCATAGAATGTGACCGAGTTGGTTATTAGTCCATCAAAAAACTAATTCCAAGGTATGAAAAGAGCTACACACTTGAATGCATCAAATCATGCAAATGTATAGCTCATATGTTAACAAGAGGCTCTTAAAAAACTATTCTATCGAATACCGGGCATCAGTTGTAATTCCGGGCCAGTCATCAGTTCTAAAAGGAGGCGCTGGAAAGCCTGCTTTGTTAAAAAGATTTCCTTCGCTTGCATCATCAGCCCAATTGTATCTTACCGCTTTCGGCTCCAGGATATCTTCCTGATAAACGACCACCTTGTCCCCTTCGACAAAGGCTTTAGCAGGTACAAACTGTTTATTTTCACCTGCGATTTTAAATCCATATAAATAACCATGCTTATCTTTTGACAACAATCCACTGTCAATATTGGAAAAGGAAATCTTAATTTTATTTCCTTCGATTCTCATGGATTTAAATGTTGGTCCGGCGTGTGCTACATCTTTGCCATAGGTATTGTGCAAGGCGACAGCAGCTAATCGATGACCCACGTCCTGCTTATTGCGGGGATGAATATCATTTGGATCGCCAATATCAGTAGTTACCGCCATCCCTGTATTTGGCAAAGACAGCGTCATGTTTTGAGCTTCCCGGAGCTCTGCCCAGGCACTACCCTGTTGATTGCTACTGCCTGCATTAAAGCTTGAAAGTTGAACAAAGTAAAAAGGAAGATCCTTTTCCCCCCATTGTTTCCGCCAATCATTAATCATCAAGGGAAACGACTTCCTGTATTCATAAGCTCTTCCTGCATTATTTTCCCCCTGATACCATATTACGCCTTTTATGGCAAAGGGAATTAGGGGATGTATCATGGCGTTGTATAGAATAGTTGGAAAGCTGTTCGGATTAATAAAGTTGCTGCCGATTTTCAGGTCTTCAATTCCAAATGTCCATTGTCCTGATAATGGAATTACTTTATCACCGATATTCAATGATATAGCTGCGGCCTCGCCATAGATACCACCCCCACCTCCGGTATCCTCAACACGTACAGCTATTACATTCTCACCTGCCTTGAGCAATCCCTGCGGGATATTATATTTCCTGCTGACATTATAAGCATTTGTATTTCCTACTTGGGTGCCGTTTACAAAGGTCACATCATTATCATCAATCATCCCCAATGAAATAGAAGCAGGCTTCCCCGCGTCATCTGGTGCGATTTCTATGGATTTACGAAGCCAAACCGTCCCGTCCAAATCTTTTAATGCTTGCTCCTCCCATAGGCCCGGCACATCCATGGTGGGCCATTCGCTATCGTCAAAAGACGCCAATGACCAGGCTTCAACCGCTTTTTTATCGGGCAAATCCCCTTGCACTTCTTTTACCATGTTTTGAATTGCTTCTGCTCTTGCTTTGGCCAGTCCGGAAAGGTCGATTTCAGGTAAGTTGGAAATCATTTCTTTGAAATAACTACTACTCTCGTAGCCATTTTTACTAATCCAGGCCTCAATATCGGTACCACCCCAGCTGGTGTTTATTAAACCAATCGGCACGTTCAATTCTTTATGTAAATCGCGGGCGAAATAATAGCCAACAGCTGTGAAGTTCGCTGCATTCTCAGGTATGGCCTGTTTCCAGCTACTTTCAAATTCCAGGTCAGTCCTGGGTTTGTCGCTCACATCGTTCTGAACCTTAAAATGTCTAATCATTGGATAATTAGCAGCAGCAATTTCCTCCTCTGCATTCATGGAAGAGGATAGCGGCCATTCCATATTGGATTGTCCGGAACAGATCCAAACATCGCCCACCAATACATCATTCAACTGTAATTTATTCTTACCGCTAATTTTAAGGGTATGCGGCCCACCGGCCTCCTCTGCATCAAACGTGACCATCCACTTCCCGTCTTTCCCTGCCTTTACCTTCCGGCTTTGATCGTGAAATTCGACAACAATATCTTCACCTTTATCGGCCCATCCCCATACCGTGATAGGCTGATTTCGCTGCAATACCATACCATCACCGAATATTTTAGCGACCTGAACATTTGCAGTTGCAATGGTTGAAAAAAGCCCAAAAAATAAGGCAAAAATTATTTTCCTTTTCATTTGAAAGATTGTTTTTGATGAATTAAAAATTGTGGCGGGTAATATAGGAAAATCTTTATTTATATGCACGCTTTACAGGACATGTCGAAAGGTCTTTGGATTTGCTTGTTGAATTCTTTAAAAGTCCAACTTTGCAATGACAAATGCAGCTATCCTTCCTATAATGAATTTAGTTGAAGATATTAGGGGAGATTAAGATAAAAATGTTTTATTTTAAGAAAAATATTCTACTTTAAGCATTTTTCATCCCTTATGAAACCACAATTAATCATTTTGTTATTGGCAGGCGTGTTATTGACAAGTTTTAATAAAAAAATCAATACTACACTAAAAATGCATTCCCATACTTTCGAAAATAATCTGCACCTCGTGTCCGATATGGACAGTGTTTTAATAGATGCTCTCCCGTTTCACCTTTTTTGGTTAGATAAACCAGCCAATTTTGAAGTACTATCAGATAATTCGATTTCTATAACCGCTGCTAAGGGAACAGACATTTATACATTTGTAGATGGCAACTATTATATTAATAATGCCCCAAAACTACTTTTCACTCCTGACAGCAATTTTATATTTTCAGCCAAAATAACCCCAGACTTTAAAGGAATCTATGATGGTGGCGCGATACTGTTGTACAGCGATTCCCTCAACTGGTCGAAGTTGTTATTTGAGAAGCTTGATGAGGATTCATGGATTATAGGATCCTCGGTAATCTCCGACAAAAAAACTGACGACAGCTATCATGTAGACACTAAGGAAAAGTCGGTATGGCTAAAAGTTGCTAAATCAGGGAAAATCTTTAATTACTACCATTCATTTGATGGTAAAACCTGGATATTAACAAGGACTTTTCATTATGACAAACCAGAAACGTTAAAGATAGGTTTTTATTCTCAGTCCCCTAAAGGCCCGCAATGTGAGGTAGAGTTTTCGAATATCCGGTACAAAGGAGAAGCCTTTACTGATTTTTTTACCGGAGAATAAGTTTTATAAATTCTCTGAGCAATCGGGGGCAATGTCGTTTAGTTCAGACCACAATCCCCACTCACTCCAGGAGAAGGGCTAGGGATGTGGTATATAAAAAAACTTAACAATACAACATTGGCAATCGGGGGCATCTTCGGGATTTCGAAACTGCTTTGCCTTTCCAGAAATAGACGACGGTTAATCCGGGACGAAATATTGGAAGTAAATGCTAAATATTTTTGTCGGATCTTCAAAATCGGTGAAGAGGCGAATATTTTTGAAGAAGGAAACGGCTGAATTTATTTTGCCTTTGCTAAATCAATATTTTTTTCTACTTTCGGATATCCAAATCTTCTAAAATGATGAATTCCGGGGATCAACAACAATCCTTTGAAATTGATAAAAAGCTCGAAAAAGAGTGGTGGCAACTTCTTAAGTCGGGAGATAAGACCGCCTTATCCGCCATCTACAATACTTTTGTAAACGGTATGTTTGGATACGGCATGTCCATTATTGCAGACAAGGATTTAGTCAGGGATTGTATCCAAGAGGTGTTTATTGATCTTTGGAAATATCGAAGCAACCTGGCAAATACTGACAACATTAAATTTTACGTATACAAATCCCTTCGCAATAAAATTTACACCCTTAGCACAAAGGAAAAGCGAAAGAAAGCCCTCGATAACGAAAATATGGAAGTGGCTTTGATCCCTTCTCATGAAGATGTTTTAATCAACGATCAGCGAAACAGCGGAATCCAACACAAATTGGTAAATTGTATTGAAAATTTGCCCGAAAGGCAAAGGGAAGTGATCAGGCATATCTATTTCGAGAATCATTCTTATGAAGAAACGTCCAATCTAATGGAAATTAATATTAGATCGGTATATACCCTGGCCTGGAAAGCATTATCCTCCCTTAGAAAGTCTGTTCCTAAAATGTATATTCTGTTATGTCTCCTGCCTTGGGTGTGATTTAAGTATCACTTATTGGCTGCAATAGGATTACAAATCCTAAGTTAAAGCTTCCGGATTGTGCCATAGGCATCCCTTTGGGGCAAATCCGGAGGAGCGGTTTACCGACGAGTGCTGAACAAATGATGATTACTATTTATGGAAGATTCCATGATTCCTCCTTCGTCGGAATGACAAACCGGTAGCTCCGTCATGGGAACCGACGATTTTACCTTGGGCAGCAATTCATGTTCAACCCCTTTGGGGTTGTTGTATCCCGGGTTTGTTTTACACCCTTCGGGTGCTATTCACGTTAAAGCCCTTCAGGCTTTGGTCGCGGATAAAAAATATTTTTATCATCCTAAATAAGATGTCCTAATCACAGGTAAAGTAAAGGGATCACGGTCCGAAAGACTCCGGACTCGATTCGGAGAATTAAATCCGGGAACGTGCTTCTATTTATTAGTCTACTTTGGGAAGCATTCTACCTTTCTACAGCTTTACTTTGGCTTAAACAACTGAAAAACAACCTATAACACACGTTCCCCGTACGGGGGTCCCGCAAAGCTACAGCCGAACTTTTCCTTTTCGATCCGTGAAAATTTGCTCCCCCAGAAATATTCTTGATCCGCGACAACTCCTTTTCTGCCGCTATAGGGAAACATGCGGAAGACCCCTAAACCAACAAAATAAAAAAAGTTTAAAAAGGGAGGATAACTTTTGGCTCTTCCTCGCTTATGGGTATAAAGACCTTTGAAATTACAGAAAAAAATTAATTATAGTTTTTAATTTATGGATTACAGTCAGTTTTCGGTAGAAGATTTTTTGCTTGACGATCAATTTAGAAAATGGATCTTTAATCCTGAAAAGGATGACAATATTTATTGGGAGAATTGGTTGGCTCAAAATCCTAAGAAAGCAACTGAGTTAATTGAGGCAAGAAATTTACTGCTCAATCTTTCTATGAAAGATTACCGGCTTACGGTCGAGGAAACGGCAGATTTGTGGGACATAATAGACGCAAAGTCTGAAATGTTTGATGAAAGTCTCCAGGAAACAAAAATTATTCCCCTTAATTCAAATAGCGTACTTAAACAACCCACACTGAACAGGCCAAATTATCAATGGCTTAGGATAGCCGCCATACTTCTCATTTTAGTGGTTGGTTCCGTGGTTCTGTTGAAAATAAATAGCACCAATCGGGAAGAGTTGGGAGGAGTTGCAGCGACGATGGAAGAAAAGATTACTGAGATGGGAATGAAGGCGCAAATTACGCTGAGCGACGGCACCATTGTCATGCTTAACTCGGGAAGCAAACTCAGCTACCTTCCGCATTTTTCCACAAACAAACGGGATGTTTACCTGGAAGGTGAGGCCTATTTTGAAGTAGCAAAAGACAGCAAGAGACCCTTCAATGTGCATACCGGTGAAGTGACTACCACTGCCATTGGAACAGCATTTAATGTTAACAGCTATCAGGACGGTGGTGAAGGAATATTGATTGCATTGGTAGAAGGTAAAGTAAGGGTAAAAAATAAAAAATACTCGGGATCAGATATGGGAAAGGATCTTATACTATCCCCCGGCGATATGGCGAATTACAATCCGCATAACAAAAATGTCACGGTTTCGAAATTTGATGTACAAGCTATCACCTCCTGGAAAGATGGGAGCTTATATTTTACGAATTCAAATGAATCGGAAGTCTTTAACCGTATAGAGCGATGGTATGGCGTAACCATTCAGCACAACAACGCCAGTAGTAAAAAATGGGACTATTCAGGTGAATTTAAAAATCAGAATCTGCATCAGGTTTTAACCTCCATCAGCTTCACCATGGCTTTCGACTACGAAATAAAAAATTCGAACATTTATATAACCTATAAAAACCCAAAATCATTTTAAACCTCTAAACCCTAAAATATGATAAAATAAAGCTTCTCCTCTGTTAAAATCTAAAAAAGTAGTCCATTCTCTGCTGTAACAGAAAATGGACCGGTAACAAATGTTTAACAATACAATATCAAATTTATGCAATATAAATTTCTACACCAAGTCTGGATGGTTTCAAAATACATTTCGATCGGATTAGTTTTACAATGCTTCTTTTATACGTTTTTGACCGCATCAGAGAGTGCTGCGCAGGAGCCAAAAAGCATAAAAGAAATATCCTTGAGTATAAGTTTTAAGGATGAATCTTTGAAACAAATATTCAAACGATTGCAAGCGGAAACAGATTATAGGTTTTCCTTTAATAATGAAGATATTAAGGACATTACGCATTTTTCTGCCAAGTATGAAAATGCTTCCCTTTATGAAATTCTTCTGGATTTAGGGGCAAAAACAGGTCTCAGTTTCAAGCAGGTCAATTTTAATATCAATGTGGCACGCCTTCAAAGAAACAAGGAAGGTAAGGAGGATATAGAGATCATTATCCAGGACATAAATGTCTCCGGACAGGTCATCGATGATGAAGGCAATCCGCTTCCAGGTGTCAATATTTTGATAAAGGGAACCTCAACAGGAACCATCACCACTATTGACGGCACTTATAGTTTAAATGCGCCCGAAAACAGCACGTTGATCTTTAGCTTTGTAGGTTTTCTTCAGGAAGAAATACCTGTTGACAACCAATCTCAAATCAACGTCACCCTCTATCCGGACATAATGGCTTTGGAAGAGCTTGTAGTAATTGGTTATGGCACACAGCGTAAGTCCAGTGTGGTGGGTGCGGTTGACCAGGTAACTTCCGAAGTACTGGAAGGCCGGCCTTCAACCAATCTCACGCAAGCACTGCAAGGTGTTTCGGCAAACTTGATAGTGCAACAAAAATCTTCAGAGCCAGGTGGACAGATTAACCTTAACATTAGAGGTATCAGCACTTTAGGGGATAACAGTCCCTTGGTTGTGATAGATGGAATAATAGGTGGTGATATAAATTTGCTTAACCCTGCGGATATCGAAAGCATTTCTGTGTTGAAAGATGCCGGTAGTGCTGCGATTTACGGATCCAGGGCCAATAATGGGGTTGTATTGATAACTACCAAAAAGGGAAAGAAAAACACCAAACCTACCGTTACTTACAATGGACTAGCCGGTATTAATACTCCTCATTTATTTATGACGCCGGTAAGTGCTTACGAAAATGCTATTCTTAGAAACGAATCTGCATTTAACGGTGGGCAAGAAGCTGTAGTCTATACGCCCGAACAAATCAGACAATTTAGGGAAAACGGGGATGAAGAGTGGTTTGCGGATGAGATTTTGCAAAATGCCTGGCAGCAAAACCATAACCTTGCGGTTTCCGGGGGTGGCGAGAATTCCACCTACAGGGTTTCTGCAGGCTATGTGAACCAGGGAAGTAGTTATGTGGGGCCTGACAAGGGAATGAAGCGTTATAACTTCAGGCTGAACATGACGAATGCCATTGGAAAGTTTAAGCTCACCTCTATGCTTTCTTATGCCCGAAGGGAAATGACAGACCATTCTTCTTCAACAGGAACTTTAATGGCCGATGCAGGCCGCGTACCCTTACATTATACACAAAAGGATTCATTAGGAAGATATTTGATTAATGATGTGTTGCGAGA
>CAMPJM010000131.1 GCA_946886805.1 uncultured Flammeovirgaceae bacterium
TAAAATATGTATCCCACTATTTCTCGCTTTTCAATTCGCTGCTTATGCTCAGGAGTTTAGTTTGTTGCGCCAAAACGATGATTTAAAGAAGTTGGATTCAATCGAAAATAAAAAAATGTATCAAAATCTAAAAGCAATCAATCTGTTTCAAAACACGACACTTTCGTTTGGAGGAAGTTGGCGAATTCAGGCAGAATCATTTATTAATGGTGAATTTGACCGAAATGAAAGGCAGGATAATATTTGGTATTTAAATAGATTTTTAGCACACGCCCATTTAAAAGTAGGAAATAATTTTGAGTTATTTACAGAATTGGGTAGCAGTTTGCCCATAAATAAGGATGACATTAGTCCCGTAGACAAAGACGAGCTTTATGTAAACCAGTTGTTTGCTACATACAAATTCACATCGAATTGGGATGTTGTTGCCGGTAGACAGAACATGCGATTAGGATCGGGTCGTTTGATTGATATTCGAGAAGGCCCCAATGTGAGACGCTCATTTGATTTTGTAGAAGTTAATTTTCAGAATGATAAGTTCAATGCTAAATCTTTTTTCTCAGTGCCAGTTATACCTTCATTTGGCACATTTGATAATACGTATTTAGATTTCAATGAAACCCTTTCGGGCATTTACACAACCACTCACTTTTCTGAAAGGACTCATTTGGATTCCTATATTTTCTATCAGAAAGAAAATAACGCAATCTATAATAATGGAGAGGAAAATGAGCGAAGAGCATCGGTTGGTTTCAGGCATTTTGGTAAAATTAAAAAACTGAATTACAATAACGAAATGGTTTACCAGTTTGGGAAGTTTGGAAATCAGACTATTTCGGCTTGGACACTTTCCATTGATATTGAAAGAGAGACAAATCTATTTGGGAGACAATTCAATTTGGGAATAAAAACGGAAGCTATCAGCGGCGATAGGGATGCTGAAGACAACAAAATAAATACCTTTGATGCCCTATATCCTCGTGGTGCTTATTTTGGTAGGGTTGCACGGTTTGGACCATCCAACATAATTGACGTTCATCCTTATATCAATACGGAGTTTAAGAAGTGGCAATTAGCATTTGATTATGCTGCTTTTTGGCGTTATTCGTTACAAGATGGAGTCTATGGGCCAGCATTGACCTTGAATTATCCAGATGTAAATAACGAAAGATTTATTGCACATCAAATGGGTACGATTCTCGGCTACGAGCTCAACAAGTTTGTATTCTTTGAACTGGAATCTAATGTGATTTTTCCAGGTGCTTTTTTCCGAAAAAACAATTTAGACGACATATTATATCATTGTGTATTGACTTTGGAAATAACATTTTAAAGCTAACAAATTATGGAAATACTATTAAAAGAAGAAAGCAGCAAAGGCTTTGCAATGGCACGAGAGAATGATAAACGCGCAGGGATGATGACCTATTCTATCGCTGGTCAAGAACTAATTATCATTGATCACACAGATGTTGGGCCAGAATACAGTGGTAAAGGTGTAGGCAAAAAAATGCTATACAAAATTGTGGAAATGGCCAGAGATAAAAATATAAAAATCATTCCACTGTGTCCTTTTGCAGCAGCTATGTTTAATAAGATGGAAGATATAAAGGACGTATTAAAATCATAAATAGCAACAATGGAAATTTTCAAAGAATACCAAAAAGACAAATTAATCGTAATCTGGAAACCAACAAAGTGTGTCCACTCCGGTGTCTGCGTTAAAATGCTGCCAGAAGTATATGACCCTAAAGCAAAACCGTGGATTAAGCCTGAAAATGCTTCGGTAGGGGCTTTAAAAAGTCAAATCGATGCTTGTCCGTCAGGCGCACTGAGTTACCGGGAATCTTAAACCAAATTTTATGCAACACCATATCCTTATTGAGACATCATTGGGTCAGTTTTTACCTCAACTGCATACATAAAATGCTTCTTATTGTTAAAAACATACGAAAACTAACCTGTTGTGTAAATTAAAAAACATTGCTAAAAAATTATCGAAAATTAGACCATTTAATCCCTCTCACTTCAGGAGAGGGTATGGGTGAGGTTACATAAAATCCTAATTTTCGATAATTTTTAATTGTAAATTCTAGTTTCACACATCATACTAAAACTTCAATTACAAACAGTACAAAAAATAAAGATGGCTCATTTACCCGAACTAATTCAAGATATGGCTCTAATCCTGTTGGTAGGAGCATTGGTTACGATTCTTTTTAAACGAATTAAGCAACCCTTGGTATTGGGTTATATTATTGCTGGTTTTTTGGTTGGTCCACATTTCAGCTATCTGCCCACAATTGTTGACCACGAAAACATAGAGACTTTTGCGCATATTGGTGTAATCATGTTGCTGTTTAGCTTAGGTTTGGAATTCAGTTTTAAAAAACTGATGAAAGTTGGCGGTCCGGCATCGATTACCGCGGTTACCGAAATTATATTCGTGGGCTTGGGTGGTTATCTAACAGGATATTTGTTAGGATGGAACCAGATGGACAGTCTTTTCCTTGCCGGTATGCTGGCAAGTTCCTCCACCACCATAATTTTGCGGGCTTTTGATGAATTGGGCTTAAAATCCAAACAATTTGCCAAAGTAGTTTTTGGAGTATTGGTGGTAGAAGATATTATCGTAATCCTCCTAATGGTGTTGCTCTCTACTGTTGCTGTAACACATAATTTTCAAGGCTCGGAAATCATTTTTACCGTGCTCAAACTTGGGTTCTTTTTGATGCTGTGGTTTTTAGTAGGTATTTATCTGCTTCCGGCATTTATAAAAAAGACAAAAAAATGGATGGACGAAGAAACCGTTCTCATTCTGTCGATAGGACTTTGTTTCGGCATGGTATTGTTGGCTACGCAGGTAGGTTTTTCTGCCGAATTAGGTGCTTTTGTAATGGGTTCTTTAATTGCAGAAACCGTATTGGCAGAAAAAATCGAACACCTTACACAACCGATTAAACAGCTTTTTGGTACTATCTTCTTTGTGTCCGTTGGTATGATGATCGATCCCCAGGCAATGTATACGTATGCTGCTCCTATATTTTTTATAATAATCCTGACCCTGACCGGGAAATTTTTCTTCAGTGCATTAGGTGCTTTGATTTCCGGGCAACCTTTAAAGCAAGCAGTACAGATAGGTTCCAGTATGGCTCAGATTGGTGAATTCGCTTTTATTGTGGCCGCTTTGGGATTGTCGCTTGGCGTAATCTCAGAATTTCTATTCCCTATTGCTGTAGGCGTATCGGCAGTTACAACGTTTACTACACCTTATTTAATAAATTTTTCAGAACCATTGTATAATGGCATTGTAAAAATTCTTCCTGCAAAATGGATAGTGCGTTTGGATGCTTACACTTCTGAAACACAGAAAATTAAAAATGATCCACTTTGGAAAAAAATCCTGCGGGAATACTACAGGATCCTTGTTACTAATAGCATTTTACTTATTGCTATTGTCTTGTTGTTCAAATACACCTTTATTCCGTTTTTGAATACGCAATTAGCAAGTGTGCTCTGGCGAAATGTGATTCTAACAAGCACAGCAGCCTTGCTGGCATCGCCTTTCCTATGGGCAATCTTAATCAGAAAAGTGAGTTTAAAAGACGAGGATGAAACAGTCAATTCGTACTACCTGAATTATTCTGTAACGGGTATTTCTCTCAATGCCATCCGATATCTTGTGGGGATATTTCTTATAGGCTTCTTTATTGACCAGATCACAACAACCAGATATGCTCTTATGGTAGCTGTTCCGGTAATTGTAATATTGTTATGGTTTTTCTCAGATAAAGTTCAGAAAGTGTACCAGCGAATTGAGCAACAATTTATATCCAATCTTAACGAAAGAGAACGGCTTGAATATATTAAAAATACAGCAAGTAGAGAACTGCAACACAAAAACGAAGAAGCAAAAAAGCAATTACAGGAATGGAATGCATATGTAACAGAACTGGAAGCTGGCGATAACATTTTTTTTGCAGGCATGACTTTGTACGAACTCAACTGGAAAATGAAGTATGGAATAAATATAGTGTATATTCGTAGAAACGATAAGACCATCCATCTGCCCAATGGTAAACAACGGATATTGCCCTACGACAAGATAGGTATATTGGGAACCGATGAACAAATTACCCAATTAAAGCTTGTTTTTGACCAAATATTCCAGCAAGAGAATAACGAAGAGAATATTGACATTAATGATATAAGTCTTATTAAAGCACAGATAACGGAAGCCCATCCTTATTCCGGCAAAACAATAAAGGACTCTGGTATCCGAAAGGACTTGCATAGCCACGTGGTAGGCATTGAAAGAGGTGGCAACCGCACCTTCAACCCTAGGTCATCAGAAATTATATTCGCCAATGATATTGTATGGCTTGTAGGCGATACAAACAAAATAAAAGCGTGTTTAAAACTTTATCAAGGAAACTTGCTGGAAGTATAACCACTCATGGGAGGCAAAGATTTTATTAAAAATCCAACCGTACCACAACTCAATGATTTTCTTAAAAAGCACAATATTGACTATTGAAGATAGAGATTTGTTTAAACAATAATTCTTAATATCAAAAAAATTAAACGATGACCGATCCAAGATTTCCCGTTCTGACTCAAAAACAAATCAGTACCCTTAAGGGCTTTGGCACCGTAGTCACTTTTGAAAAGGAAACCGCAATCGTTAAAATTGGCGACAACGTGTATGATTTTTACGTTGTCTTAGATGGCGAGATATGCGTGAAAGATCCACTTAATGAAAATTTCATTATAGTAACGCACGGTATTAATGAATTTACCGGAGATAATAGCATGCTATCTGATAGAAGTATACCATTTAGCGCTTATGCCTCAAAAGGAACTACACTCCTACAAATAAAACCTGATATTCTTAAAGATATTATATCAAAATACAGCGACATAAGCGATGTCCTTTTGAGCGCATTTATTCAGAGACAGGAAACTATGCTAAGAGAGTTTAGTGGAGGTATTAAAGTAATCGGTTCTGAAAAGTCAAAAGAGGCATATAGTTTACGAGATTTTATGGAGAAAAATCATATCTGGCACACCTTTCTCAACACAGATGTATCTGAAGAGGCAAAGCAACTAATGGAAAGCTTTAATCTGACGAATGAAGATTTACCTATTCTTTTAAACATCACCGGTGACATGTTTAAAAAACCCACCATTGCAGAACTTGCAAAACTAACAGGTGTATTAACCGATTTTGGAGATGAAATATTTGATGTACTGGTTGTTGGAGCTGGTCCATCAGGACTGGCAGCAAGTGTTTATGCAGCTTCTGAAGGGTTGACCGTAGTAACTATTGATGGAAATGCCCCAGGAGGTCAAGCAGGTAAAAGTTCAAAGATTGAAAATTACTTGGGCTTTCCAACAGGTATCTCTGGGAATGATCTTGCAAACAAGGCTTACCTGCAGGCACAGAAATTTGGGTGCAATATTTCCATACCGCACAAAGCAGAAAAGGTGGAATACAATGGAGATTACTTCAAGCTAATTGCATCAAATGATAAGAATATCAAGGCGAAGTCCATCATTGCTGCAACAGGCGCAAGCTACAGACGTCTGCCTGTGGAAAATATTGAAAAATTTGAAGGTAGCGGTGTTTTTTACTCGGCTACGGGTATGAACGCATCGGCTTGTAAAAATGAATTGGTCGGTGTTGTAGGTGGAGGGAATTCGGCAGGTCAAGCTGCCCTGTTCTTAGCAGACCATGCTCTTGAAGTTCACGTGATTATACGTGGCGATGATTTAGGTTCGAAAATGAGCAATTACCTAGTTCAAAGAATTTATGCATCTCCTAATATAATAGTGCACAAGAACAGTAATGTTATTGCACTAGACGGAGCACATCATCTAGAATCTTTAATCCTCGAAACGGAAAGTAAGACTCAAACCATTGGTATAACTAACCTATTTACATTTATAGGCGCAAAGCCCTGTACTGAATGGTTAAATGGAATTGTAGCTACGGATGAAAAAGGATTTATTTATACTGGGACAGATGTTTTTGAAACGGCAATGATCAAATGTTCTATCTATGATCACAGGAGACCCCAATCTCTAGAAACGAGCATACCTGGATTTTTTGCTGTTGGTGATGTCAGGAAAGGATCTGTAAAGAGAGTTGCTTCCGCAGTGGGTGAAGGTTCCATGGCTATAAGTCAGATCCATCAATATTTGGCTGAGCTAAAAATGACTTTTTAGATCAGTAATTATGAAGGTTCAACAAAATACTGTGAGCATTTAAACATAGAAGGTTTTAAAATCACTAAAAGAAAGTTGAGTGAAGATTGCGTAAAAATAGGTGGCAAATGGAATCATTTACGGCTATGCAAGACGTGTGGTGCTGTGCCATCTTGCAATTCATCACGCACAAAGAAACTTTGAAGCAACTGGTCATCCTGTAGTCACTTCAATCCTTGCCAAGCCTTGGTCAAAATTTGCTTGGTGCTAGAAAGAAAAGTCAAAAGATCTTTGAACTAAAACAATCCGGTTAAAATCTTTGGTATCCACCTAATCTCAAAATATCATGAAAAATAACAGGTTATTAGTAACAGCAATTTTATTCACTTTAATCCATTTAAATCTAAAACTAATGGCACAAACAATTCCAGGGGAAAAAGACCCGAACATTTCAAAAGAAACCCGTGCTTTTTTAAAAGCGCTAAACAGTGGTGATGGTCCACCTTTGGAGGAATTGTCTCCCAAAGATGCCCGTCAAGTACTTGTGGATGCACAAAATTCAGTGTCCTATAACTACAGTGACATTGAAGAATCAGAAAGAATCGTAACACAAGATGGTCAAACAATCACCATTCATATTGTAAAACCCAAAGGAGCCAAGGACAATCTTCCAGTTTTTATGTTTTTCCATGGTGGTGGATGGGTATTGGGAGATTACCCAACCCACAGACGTTTGGTGCGGGATTTGGTGGTGAAAAGCGGTGCGGTAGCAGTTTTTCCCGATTACACTCCTACTCCAGATGCTCAATTTCCAGTGGCTATTAATCAAGGTTATGCTGCTACCAAATGGGTATCCGAGCATGGAAAGGATATTGGGGTAGATGGTTCCCGATTGGCCGTTGCCGGTAACAGTGTGGGAGGAAATATGTCCACTGTCGTAAGTTTAATGGCCCAAGACAAAAATGGCCCTGAAATAGCCTTTCAACTCTTATTATGGCCGCTTGTTGACGCTGATATGAGCCGTCCATCTTACAAACAATACGCACAAGATAGGTTTTTAACTACTACCACAATGAAATGGATGTGGGATATGTATCTGCCAAACCCTGAAGATAGAAAGCAAAAATACGTTTCTCCCATTAATGCTTCTTTAGAAGAATTAATGGGATTGCCACCAGCATTAATTCAGGTTGCAGAAAATGACATCTTATATGATGAAGGCATTGCCTACGGTCGAAAACTGGATGAGGCTGGCGTACCAACCACTATTACAGTGTATAAAGGAATGATACATGATTACGGAATGTTAAATCCTTTATCACACATTCCGGGAGTACAGGAAGCATTGAATCAAGCTGCAGCAGTATTGCGTGAAGCCTTATTTAGCAAATAGAATTTTCAATAAAAACAACCCTATTAGCTAGTGTCGGCAAACTGAAAAAAAAATTGCCAGTATTTTAAAGCAAAGTTTACTATAAATATTAAAAAGATGAACAAAAAAATTGTATTAATTACAGGAACAAATAGTGGTTTTGGATGGCTTACAGCCAAAGCTGTTGCTTCATCTGGTCATAAGGTTTACGCTACGATGCGGGAAACCAACGGCAAAAATGCCGAAAAAGCAAAAGAATTATCTCAGGAAGAAAACATAACGGTATTAGATGTTACCCTAACAGACGATGCAAGTGTGGTCAATGCTATAGATACTATTATAGCAAAAGAGGGAACTATTGATGTATTGGTGAACAATGCAGGCGCTGTGATGTTCGGTGTGGTTGAAAGTGCTACACCTGCTGATGTGCAGCGAATATTTGACATCAACGTTATTGCCCCTTGGAGAGTAACCAAGTTGGCATTGCCAGCCATGCGTAAACAATCAGAAGGCTTGATTATTAATATTTCAAGTGGGAATGGAAGATTTTCCTTTCCATTCGCGGCAGTGTATGGTGCTTCAAAGTTCGCTCTGGAAGGATTAAGTGAAGGATTACATTATGAGCTAAGGCCCTTAGGTGTAGATGTAGCAATTGTTCAGCCCGGATCTTTTCCCACTGAGATGTCCCAAAAGATCCAATCTGGTTCAGACACATCAATATTGGGTGCTTATGAAATGTTAACTGAAGTTCAGAATAGCTTCTTTAGTGCCGTTGGTCAAATACTTGAAAATGCTATTCCTAATCCGCAAGATGTGGCAGATTCAGTAGTTAAATTAATTAATTCTCCAAAAGGACAAAGACCATTAAGAACTGTGGTTGATCTGACATCTGGTGAATTAGTAAAAACGGCTAACGACGCTGTAAAAGTTGAATATGCAAAAACATTAACAGTATATGGAATGCAGGACCTTTTAAAATAAATTAGATCATCATTTTGGATTATCGATCCTAACCTTACAGTGAAATTAATTTTTAAATCAAAAACAAACTAATTGCAATGGAAATTAATACACAAATCATAATTAATGCCCCGCCGGATAAAGTTTGGGCAGTATTGATAGACTTTGAAAACTACCGCAATTGGAATCTTTTTATTAAAAACATCAAAGGAGCACCGAAGGTTGGTAGTCAAATTTCAGTAAGTATTGCCCCGCCAGAAGGCAAGCGTATGAAATTCAAACCAACCGTATTAGCTTTTGAACCGAACAAAGAATTCAGTTGGATAGGAAAGTTATTGTGCAAAGGTGTTTTTGACGGAGAACATAAGTTTGAACTAATAGATAATGGAAACGGTACAACTACCTTTAATCATAGCGAAACCTTTAAAGGAATACTGGTAAGTCTATTCAAAAAACAACTCGAAAACAGTACTAGGAAAGGCTTTGAATTGATGAACAAAAACTTGAAGAAATGGGTAGAAATCAATATGAAATAGTAGAGAAGCATTTCCTGAAGAAAGTTTTATTGAATGGAATTTTGTGGCTTTAAATAAAGATTTAATTGGAAAAGCAAAAGAAGACTGGTTGCAGGATAAGTTTCCAATCGAACAAAACGAAACAGCTAAAGTCCCTTTGTCAGCTCCTGAGCTAAAAAAGCAACAACATATTTGTACACAAAATGAAAACTACCATTGCTACAATAGGAAAACAAAAATTCAAAACCGAAATACAAGCCAGAAAACATATCGTTATGGCAGACGAGCCCATTGAGGTAGGA
>CAMPJM010000132.1 GCA_946886805.1 uncultured Flammeovirgaceae bacterium
AAAAAAAGCAATATAGCTATAATAATGTCAGCCTTTCAGGCTTATTCTTTTAAAAGCGATTTCCCTGAAGGTGTTTGGAAGAAGGGCGGCAAGCGGAATTTTTCCTATATATTTGCATGATTTAATTTTTTAAATATGAGTGATATCAATTCGATTTCTTTTGAGGATACAGCTGTTGCTTTCTCTTCAAAATCTGATACAGAGTTAAAGAAAATGTATTTTTTGTTTGCCAGCATGAACAACAATCTTCTGTCGTCTTTTGGAACTTCTGCCTTAAAGTTTGCGCTCAAAATGAATTTCCCTGTACAAGGTTTAATAAAAAAGACCATTTTTCAACACTTCTGCGGTGGAGAAAGTATTGAAGATAGCGAGGATACCATAGAAGAATTAGCAGCTTTTAATATCGGAACTATATTGGACTATTCTGTAGAAGGTGAAAAAACACAAGAGGGGTTTGAAAAAGCAGCTGAGGAAATAATTAGAACCATCGAGAAAGCCAGGGATTCGCATTTCATTCCTTTCTGCGTATTCAAAATAACAGGCTTAGCGTCGGCGGAGATTCTGGAGAAGGCCCAAAAGAAGCAAATGACTAAGGAGGATTCGGTTGAATATGAAAAAGTTGTCCGAAGGATTGATTCAATCTGTAAAAAGGCTTTTGAAAATAATGTCAGGATATTTATTGATGGAGAGGAAAGCTGGATTCAAGATGCCATTGATGAGTTGGCCTATAGCATGATGCGTAAATACAATGTTCAGGCACCCATTGTTTACAATACCTATCAGATGTATAGAAAGGATATGCTGGGGAAATTAAAAACAGCCTTTCAATACGCGGCGACATACAATTATTATTTGGGCGTAAAATTAGTAAGAGGTGCTTATATGGAAAAAGAAAGAGAGAGAGCTGAAGAAGATGGGTATGAAGATCCTATTCAACCCAATAAGCAAGCTACAGATGAAGATTACAATCGGGCTTTAAAATTTTGCCTTGATAATAAACAGCGGATAGCAGTTTGTTCAGGATCTCATAATGAGTATAGTAACTTTTACCTGACCGTTTTAATGGAGAAACACGGCTTGAAAAATGACGATTCGAGAATTTATTTTGCGCAACTATACGGAATGAGCGACAACATATCTTTTAACCTGGCTAAAGCCGGCTATAACGTTGCCAAGTATGTCCCTTATGGTCCTGTGACTGCCGTGATGCCCTACCTGTTTAGACGAGCTGAGGAGAATACCTCTATTGCCGGGCAAAGTAGCAGAGAACTTTTATTGATTAAAAAAGAGCTACAACGAAGAAAAAGGCTTAAGTAGGCAATGATTCACTTTATTCTGATCTTAATCATTTGATTTTTATTCAGAAGAAAGAATTCTATGTGTTAATTAAATTAACCAGTTGTGTAATCATACATTTAGCAATTAAAAATCATTGAAAATTACTGTTTTGTTTAACCTCACCCATACCCTCTCCTGAAGAGAGAGGGCTAAATGGTCTAATTTTCAATGATTTTTATCAATATTACTTAATTCACACAGTTGGTTAAATATATAAAGTTTAAAAATTAATTCAAGTGGATATAATAGGAGAGGCCTTAAACGATTATTATAAAAAGAATTCTGCGGAGCCCTTATTACTGCATAATAGTTACGGCACGCCGGAAGAAATGCCTGTTGAGGTTTTTTTTAGAGAAGAGGAGGATTTGCCGGATGTGGAATTATGTGCATTGGATATATGTGAAGGCAGTGTTTTAGATATTGGTGCAGGCGTTGGAGTTCATTCCTTGATCCTTCAGAATAGAGGGATTAATGTGGTAGCGCTTGAAATATCTGAGGAGCCTATTGAAATAATGTCGAATCGTGGTGTTAAAAACATTTATAAAGAAGATATCTTTCAATTTAAGAAAGAAAGATTTGATACACTGCTGTTATTGATGAATGGCGTTGGGATAGTAGGGACGATTAAGAGGTTGGAAGTATTTTTAGAACATGCTAAAACTATTTTAAATCCTGACGGGCAGATTCTTCTGGATTCCAGCGATATCATGTATTTATATGAAGACATTCCAAAGCCAAGCGGGAAATATTACGGCGAAATTTCCTATCGGTATGAATATAAGTCACAGATGGGGCAGTGGTTTGATTGGCTATATATTGATCCGATAACACTTGAAGAAATAGCCGATAAGTGCGGCTATCATGGTCAAATAATTTATGAAGGAGAGGAAGACAATTTCCTTGCCCGGTTAACTTTGAAAGAATAGTAAAGCTCATAAAAGCTCTGCCTTTACTTTTGAGGGGATCGCCACATCAATTTTTTCGAAAGGGAAAAAAATGACTCGCGATGACGAGCAAAGGAATGTCCACATTTGATTGGGGCAAAAAAAGGAATTTTACTAAATCGTGGTAGCGCTATTTAAATGTTGTGAAGAGATTTACTAATTAGAGGGTTTAGAGGTGTGGATAGCCTTCCTTTGTTTGTATTTAAAACTCAGGTAGCTCAATACATCACCAAAAGAATTAATACCTTCCATGAGGCTTTCATCTACTTTTTTCCCGTTCATTCGCAATAATAGTAGCCCGTAAATGGCATTAAGACAAATTTGAATGGGTTCCTTGATAGCACCTTCTGCCAAATCCATGTTCTTATTAATATGAATTTTAGCCTGATCATAGATCTGACGGTAAGCATGATCCGACTTTAATAACTGCTTGCTCATTTCAGCAAGTTCTCCTACTATTTTATTTACTTGATCTAAATGACCTTTGTCCTGGATTTTTTCTTCAGTCATCTGATCAAGTATTCCCTTGTACCAGGCCACCAAAGTTTCTTTTTCTTTTTCATCAACAGGGAAATGACTGATTACATATTCCTTTATTTGATCCATATCAAAGTTATAGACCCGGATCAGGTCTTCCGTTTGATACATAAAGATTATATATTCAGAAATATTATTCTTTTTTTTATTCTCTGCGATAGACATAAGTGATTCAAATAGTATGCATTACAAATATCGTGATTTTATAAACAAAACAGAAAAGCTCATGATATATATAACCATATGTGAAAATTTTATAGGCGAGTTCCCCTACTTTCATCAATAAAAACAAATTTATAAACTAAAAAAAATATTAGCTACTTTTGCATATAAATCCTAAAATGAATCAATAGGATTGATAGGATTAGAAAATTATAGAATGAAGAATATTAGAAATTTCTGCATAATTGCACATATAGATCACGGGAAAAGTACTCTTGCGGATAGGCTTCTGGAGTTTACAAATACGGTCACGGACAGGGAGATGCAGGAGCAGCTGCTGGATACTATGGATTTGGAGCGCGAACGAGGCATTACCATTAAAAGCCACGCCATTCAGATGGATTATTTGTTTCAAGGTGAAAAGTATGTCTTAAACCTTATCGATACCCCTGGGCATGTCGATTTTTCTTATGAAGTTTCCCGGTCTATTGCTGCTTGCGAGGGTGCCTTATTAATCGTAGATGCTTCGCAGGGAATAGAGGCGCAGACGATTTCAAATTTATATTTGGCACTGGAACATGACCTCGAAATTATACCGGTTTTAAACAAAATTGATCTTCCAGGTGCTATGCCAGAGGAAGTGAAAGATCAGGTCGTCGATTTATTGGGTTGCGACAGAGATGATATTATCCTTGCCAGTGGGAAAGAGGGGATAGGTATTGATGATATATTGGAAGCAATTGTCAATAGAATCCCAGCTCCTAAGGGTGATATAGATGCACCGCTACAAGCCATGATTTTCGATTCTGTTTTTAACTCTTTCCGGGGAATAGAGGTTATTTTTAGGGTTTTTAATGGCACCATTAAAAAAGGGGACAAAGTTAAATTCGTCAATACAGGTAAAACTTATGATGCAGACGAAATAGGAATCCTCAGATTAAAACAAGATCCTCAAAAGACTATTTATGCAGGTAATGTGGGTTACCTTATTTCAGGAATAAAGGTCGCCAAAGAAGTTAAGGTAGGAGATACCATTACCCACGTAGACAGGCCTTGTCAGCAAACGGTGAAAGGCTTTGAAAACGTAAAGCCGATGGTTTTTGCCGGTATTTATCCAGTTGATACCACCGAATACGAAGAGCTTAGGGCTTCTATGGAAAAGTTGCAGTTGAATGATGCTTCCCTCGTTTGGGAACCCGAAACCTCTGCTGCGTTAGGATTTGGTTTTCGTTGTGGTTTCCTGGGCATGTTGCACATGGAAATAGTCCAGGAAAGACTGGAAAGAGAATTTGATATGACCGTTATTACCACCGTTCCTTCGGTGCAATTTCATGCAATTAAACCAGATGGGAGCGTTCAACTCGTAAACGCACCTTCTGATATGCCCGAGCCTAACACTGTTAAACACGTGGAGGAGCCATTTATTAGGGCGCAGATTATTTCTAAATCTGAATATATAGGAGGCATAATAGCTTTATGTATGGACAAAAGAGGGGTGATAAAAAACCAGGTTTACCTTACCCAGGATAGGGTGGAATTATCATTCGAATTGCCTTTATCAGAAATTGTATTTGATTTCTTTGATCGATTAAAAACCATTTCAAGAGGATACGCTTCTCTGGATTATGAACTGATAGGATTTAGGGAATCCACCTTGGTAAAATTGGATATCATGCTTAATGGCGAAAAGGTAGATGCCCTTTCTGCTATTGTCCATAGGGATAAAGCCTATGACTGGGGGAGAAGGTTGTGTGAGAAATTAAAGGAATTGATCCCACGTCAAATGTTCGAAATTGCTGTGCAAGCCTCTATTGGAACAAAAATTATTGCGCGGGAATCAGTAAAAGCGATGCGGAAAAACGTGTTGGCTAAGTGCTATGGAGGTGATATTTCAAGAAAGAGAAAGCTTCTTGAAAAGCAGAAAAAAGGGAAGAAGCGAATGAGACAGGTTGGAAATGTTGAGATACCCCAAGAAGCTTTTATGGCTGTACTAAAGTTGGATAGTTGAGGGAAAAATAAGAAAATTACCAAATGAATAATGTACTAATGATCAATTATTATGCAGATAACCAAAGATTGGGTTTAGTAATACATGCAGAGTCCCTGGCAAATTCAGCAACTTTGTAATAGTGAATTTGAAGAGGAGATGAAAACCCTTTCCTTGATGAAGCTTTATGAATTAGGCAAATTTCTTTGGTACGGCTGCGAGGATATTGAGCATTAGTGGCATTGATTTCTTGGAAATTATTGGAAAATGTAAAGTTTCAATCTTTAATTTCTACAGTGAGGATGAGTTAAATAAAGCTATTTCCAATGCTGAAAATAATGTGTAATACAACTCAATTTTTGGTTTATGCGATAAAAGAGCTTAAAAAGAAGTTTTTGATTTTATTGATTTCTTGCTGAATTAAAAAGAACTATTAAAAAAAAATAGTTGCTGAATATAAAAAATATTACCAGTGTCGGCCTAATCAGAATATCATTTGAAATTATTGTGCTGACGTTAATTGAATTCAAAGCTCCCCAAATTTCCCAATCAATAATCATAAATCACAAATCACAGATCATAAATCACTCATTCATAACTCATAAAATCATAAAACATGGCTACACTTCTGGACGGAAAAAAAACTTCAGCGGAAATAAGAGAAGAGATCGCACAGCAAGTACAGGAAATTAGAATACACAAAGGTAAAATACCACACCTTGCAGCAGTACTGGTAGGATCAGATGGCGCAAGTGAAACTTATGTGAACAGTAAAGTAAAAGCCTGCGAAGAGTGTGGTTTTACCTCTACCTTAAAGCGGTTTGATAGCAGTATTTCGGAAGAAGATTTGCTGAAAGTAATAGAAGAGATAAACAATGATCCGGATATAGACGGGTTGATAGTGCAATTGCCTTTGCCAAACCATATATCAGTTCAGAAAGTAACCGACAAAATTAAGGCTGAAAAGGATGTAGATGGTTTCCATCCCATAAATGTAGGTCGAATGGCGAAAAACCTCCCTTCTTATGTTGCTGCAACACCTTTTGGGATCATACAGCTTCTGAAAAGATATAATATAGAGACACAGGGAAAACATTGTGTGGTAATTGGTCGCAGTGAAATTGTCGGTTCGCCAATGAGTATACTTATGGCAAGAAATGCTTATCCAGGAAACTGTACGGTTACTTTATGCCACAGCAAAACTGCAAATATTAAAGAATTCACGCAAAAAGCAGATATAATTATTGTCGCTTTGGGAAGGCCGGGCTTTTTAACAGCTGATATGGTAAAAGAGGGTGTGGTGATTATTGATGTAGGAATTACACGCGTGAAAGATGAAACCAAAAAGTCAGGATATTCCCTAAAAGGAGATGTGGACTTTCTTGAAGTAGAAAAGAAAAGTAGCTATATCACCCCTGTCCCTGGCGGCGTAGGACCAATGACAATCGCATCTTTGCTTTATAATACTTTGCAGGCCAGTCAGAAAATGATTTTTAAATAAAACTGTTTCAAGTTTAATGTTAAAAGTTTAAAGAAATACTATGGCTCATGTAAACAAGTTTGAGGATTTGAACTGTTGGAAAAATGCAAGAATTCTTTGCCAAAAAATAGATGAGGTAACAAATAGTAATTCTTTTTATAAAGATTTCTCTTTAAAGGATCAAATTTTGCGTTCTAGTGGTTCTGTAATGGATAACATCGCGGAGGGATTTGAAAGAGGGGGACTAAGGAGTTAATTCAATTTCTGTATATATCAAAAGCTTCATGCGGAGAGGTTAGGTCGCAATTGTATAGGGCTTTAGACAAAAAACATATTTCTGAGGATGAATTTAAATCCTTATATGTTCTTGCAGAAGAAGTCTCAAAACTAATTTACGGATTTATTAATTATTTAAAGCAATCTGAAATAAAAGGACATAAATTTAAATGAGCTTTTAAAGATCAAAATTTAAAGCTTGTATACTGCATGGTTTAAACTTTAAACATTAAACATTAAACAAATCAAAACGAAAACAGCTAACAGATTGGATTCCCTACCGAACATCGAAAAATATTGCCTTCCCCTCATGGAAGCTTTTTACACCATTCAGGGTGAGGGCTATTATAGTGGTAGAGCAGCTTATTTTATAAGGTTGGGGGGTTGTGACGTGGGTTGTCATTGGTGCGATGTGAAAGATTCCTGGGATGTAAGCCAATTCCCGCAGGTGTCAGTCAACTCTATTGTACAAGAAGCGGCCAAATTTCCCGGGCGTCTTGCTGTCATCACTGGCGGCGAACCTCTTATGCATAATCTTGATCTTCTTTGCGAAGCTCTCCATGAAAAAGGGTATCAAACCAATATTGAAACCTCTGGAGCTTATCCCGTTACGGGAAAATGGGACTGGATTTGTCTTTCACCAAAAAAATTTAAGGCCCCTTTAGAAGAAGCTTTAAATGTTGCCGATGAACTTAAGGTAGTGGTTTTTAACAAATCTGATTTTAAGTGGGCTGAGTCTTTTCGGGATAAGATAAAAAAGGATTGTAGATTATTTTTACAACCTGAATGGTCCAAAACAAATGAAATGCTCCCATTAATAATAGATTATGTGAAAGAAAATCCCCAGTGGGAAGTTTCCCTTCAAATTCACAAGTTTATGAACATTCCATAGGTAATAGTTGGTGTAAAAATATAAGTTTCGCCAGTGGGGTCAACCTCTTTGTGAACGATGCATTATTAAAAGTGTGATATATCGGAGATAAATGTAGCCGACTCTAGAACAGTAAAAGTTTGATATACACAAAAAATTGACTGGCCGTAATGACGACTGGTAACGTCATTGCGAACGGCCTTTCCGCAACAGGCCATGTCACAAAGGCTACATTTCTATAAACCCAGATGAAGTAGAAGTATGCCGAAAGTGTGGCAATCCCCAAATAAAACCTCCGCTCTCCGTTGCGGGGGATCGCCACATCAATTTTTTTTCGAAAAGAAAAAAATTGACTCGCGATGATGTGGGGTATTGGGATATTTGCTCCCTACACCCAAGTTCTGTGTCCTCACAGACCTTATAAAGCTCTAATGCTAAAACCTATTACCGGACAGAATATCTAAAAAGTGGTCTGTTGGGACACAAGAAATTGGCGACGGTGGGAAGAGTACCTCTGGCACTCATAAAAAGTTGTGTGTGCGAACACGAGGCCTAGACGGCCTATTTCTCCAAGACTTCCGAAATTTTGCTTCGATACCGTAGTTGTTTTCTGATGCATGGGTGTTAAAAATATATTCCTATAACGTCGAAATAGCGAATTAATTGAGGAGCATGTAAAATAATTCTTTACCTTCTAAGTTAGAATTTGGTAAATTGGATGCTATATTCTATTATTAAAAATTACAGGATCCAAAACTTTTAGTTTTCAAAACCAAAGAGATATGTTTATAAAGAAACTGATATTTCTAGTATTGTCTTTTATCGTTGTCTTTTATGCGGAGGCTCAGAACAATCCCGAATATTCAACTAAAAAGAAAAAGGCGATTTCGCTGTTTGAAGAATCTGAACCTTACCTGATCAGAGGACAGTTTGGTCAGGCAATACAATTATTGCAGGAAGCTATAGCTAAAGATAACGAATTTGCGGAAGCACATTTACGCTTAGGATCCATATATAAAAACATTGGCAATATAGATAAAGCTTCCTACCACTTATTAAAGACGGTAGAAATCCTGCCTGATAATTCAAGAACCTCAGCTGCCTATTTTTCTTTAGCGGATATCTATTTTCGGGACCAACAATATGACAAAGCAAGCGAGTATTTAGAACAATTTTCGAAGAGCGGTAAGATTGATAAAAGGCTGCAAGCCGATGTGGATCAGTTGAGGTCAAATATTAATTTTTCAAAAGAAGCAATAAAGAACCCTCTGAATTTTGAACCAAAGCCTTTAGGAGCTCCATTAAATCGATTCCAGCTCCAATATTTTCCTGTACTTACTGCCGATAAAAATGCTTTAATATTTACAAGAAGAGAACGAGTAGATCCGCAATTTGATGAAGATATTGTCATTAGTAATAATGTAAACGGTAAATGGTCAGAGCCGGAATTAATTTCACCATCCATAAATACTCCTAGTAATGAAGGGACTACTGCTATATCTGCGGATGGAAGGATGTTAATTTTTACCTCCTGTATGGGAAGAAAGAGTTATGGTAGTTGCGACCTGTATGTAAGTTATAAAAATGGCGACGTGTGGACCGAACCTGAAAACCTGGGGCCAGACATTAATGCTGCATCATGGGAATCGCAACCCGCCTTGTCTGCAGATGGAAGAACATTGTATTTTATCTCCGATCGACCAGGAGGTGAGGGAAAAAGAGATATTTGGGTAAGTTATTTTAATGGAGAAAAATGGTC
>CAMPJM010000133.1 GCA_946886805.1 uncultured Flammeovirgaceae bacterium
CTTGGGCAAGTTGCTCTATTTCTTGCTTCGTATTATAAACACTGAAGGAAGCTCTGGCAGTTCCTTCAATTTTGTACCAGTCCATCAAAGGTTGGGTACAATGGTGCCCTGTTCTTATCGCTATGCCACGTGCATCGAGCATCATCCCAATGTCAAAATGGTGGCGTCCTTCCAAAACAAAAGAAATTACACTGACCTTATTTTCCGCAACCCCTATTGGCGTAAATCCCCGGATATCCCTAAGCAAGGAGTTGGCATAAGCAACCAATTCATTTTCATGATTTCTTATGTTTTCTTTTCCTATCCTATCTACAAAAATAAAAGCATGCTTTAATGCTACAACATCTCCTATATTTGGAGTGCCTGCTTCAAATTTATAGGGAATATCGTTATAGGTAGTTTGTTTGAACGAAACGTCTTTTATCATTTCACCACCGCCCTGATAGGGAGGCATGGCTTCGAGCAATGTTTTTTTGCCATAAAGAATACCGCAGCCTGTGGGTCCGTACATTTTATGACCTGATATTGCATAGAAATCGCAATCCAATTCCTGCACATCAATGTCCAGGTGAGACGCTGCCTGGGCGCCATCTATAACCACCACAGCATTAACTTCATGTGCTTTTTGAATTATTGCCTTAATGGGATTAATAGTACCTAAACTATTGGAAGCATGAACAACTGAAACTATTTTGGTTCTTTCTGTTAATAGCTTTTCATACTCTTCAAAAAGAATCTCGCCAGCTTCATTAATAGGAATGATCTTTAAAGTCGCCCCTTTTTCTTCACAAATCATCTGCCACGGAACTATATTGGAGTGATGTTCCATTGTAGAGATAATTACCTCGTCCCCTTCTTTTAGGTTGGCCCTTCCGTAGGAACTTGCAACAAGATTTATTCCCTCCGTAGTACCTTTGGTAAAGATGATTTCTTCTACATGCTCTGAATTTAAAAAACGTTGGGCTGTTTTCCTCGTTTCTTCAAATGCTGCTGTAGCTCTTTCGGCTAAGGTATGGATGCCACGATGGATATTCGCATTTATGCCGGAATAGTAGCTGTTCAGTGCATCAATTACACTCTGTGGCTTTTGTGTAGTCGCAGCATTATCAAAATAAACGAGAGGTTTCCCATTCACTTCCTGATTCAGAATCGGGAATTCGCTCCTTATTTTTTCTATGTCTAAAGGTGCCTGCTCTATCTCCATCGTTTCTCTTTTTAATTGGCTTGCTGACATAATTTAACTGTTAATAGTTTTGAAGCCGGCCTGAGATTATCTTATCAAGATATTCTTTTAAGGCAGGTATTTTGATTTTATCCAAAACGTCAATAGCAAAAGCATACAATAGCATTGCTCTGGCAGTTTCCTTTCCTAAACCTCTTGCTCTCAAATAAAATAATTGTTCTTCATCCAATTGACCTGTAGTAGCCCCATGAGAGCATTTTACATCGTCAGCCCAAATTTCTAATTGAGGTTTGGTATTAATAGTAGCATCGTCAGACAATAATATGTTTTTATTTGACTGAAAAGCATTTGTTTTTTGCGCATCAGGCCTTACGAATATTTTACCATTAAAGACACCTGTAGAATTTCCATCGATTATGCCCTTATAAAGTTCATTACTAAGGCAGTTTGGTTTTTTATGATCTACAACTGTTTGATTATCTACATGTTGTTTGCCATTTAATAGATACAACCCAAACATATTGGCCTCGCAATGTTCGTCATTAATAGCAATGTTTAGGTTATTCCTAATAAGGCTGCCATTTAATGTAACGGTAAGTGCTGTAAAAACGCTGTTCTTTTGTTGGGAAATAGACGTATTATCAACATGAATCGAGAAGGGGCTTTCGTTCTGAACTTTATAGTAATCAACCACAGCACTTTCCTTTACAATAATTTCGGTGCTGGTATTAGAAAAGTTCGCATTCTCTCCTTCCCCGCAATAGCATTCTATCACACTTGCCTGCGCATTTTCCCCAACTGTTAATTTGTTCTTTAATTGTTGGGTGATTTTACCCTGATGTGTATCAGAAATATAATATAGAATTACCGGATGCGCTAAAATTTTCCCTTTTGGGACCTCTACCGAAACACCGGCCGTAGCCATTGCTGTATTTAATAGTTCAAAGGGGTCAGCGTGTTCCTCAGTTGCCAAGGATGAAGCTCCATTAAATAGAGATGAAAAATCATTTACTATAAGTTGGTCAGAGGGACTTTTGATAATAGAACTCTCTTCCGAATATTCGCCATTTACAAATACAAGGACATTGCCTTCTAAACCCTCAATAAAATAATTTCTAATTTTATCAGGTGATAATGTGCTTCCCGCCCCCTCTTGAAAGGTAAAGTTCTTTTCAAGAGATTTTGTGATTGGCGTGTATTTATAAGCTTCATTTTTGAAGCCAGGCAGTCCTTTTAGCTTAAAGGCCTCAAATGCCGCGAATCTTCTTTTGGAGATATCGCTATTGTCATTGTTTGCCAACCTCTGTAACGTGCCTGAAATATTTTCTATCAAACCTTGCTTGTCCTGTATCTGGTGCATTATATAATTCTTTTAAAGATCTTATTAAAACCGCAATTCAGCCTAAGCTAATGGGAAATTAACTTCCTCTTTGATCCAGTCATATCCCTTTTCTTCCAATTCCTTAGCAAGTTCTTTTGTTCCGGATTTAACAATTTTTCCCTGGTATAAAACATGCACAAAGTCCGGAACTATATAATCCAGTAATCTTTGATAATGTGTCACCACAATTGTTGCATTGTCTTTTGATTTAAGCTTATTTACGCCGTTTGCAACTATTCTTAAGGCATCAATATCCAAACCTGAATCCGTTTCGTCCAATATAGAAAGAGTAGGCTCCAACATTGCCATTTGAAATATCTCATTTCTCTTCTTTTCTCCCCCCGAAAAACCTTCATTCAAAGATCTGCTCAACAACGCCTGGTCGATTTCCACTAATTGCATTTTCTCCTTCATCAACTTCAAAAAAGATACAGCATCCATCGGATCTTTACCTTTATATTGTCTTATCTGATTTAATGCGGTTTTAAGAAAGTTTGTAGAGCTTACCCCAGGTATTTCTATTGGATATTGAAAGGCAAGAAAAACTCCCTCCCGAGCACGATCTTCAGGGGCTAATTCCAATAAGTCTTTTCCGAGATAGGTAACTGTTCCATGTGTTACCTCATACTCTTCCCGGCCTGCCAAAACAGATGCTAAAGTGCTTTTTCCTGATCCGTTTGGACCCATTATGGCATGCACTTCACCTGCCTTCACTTCAAGGTTTATACCCTTAAGTATTTCTTTTCCTTCAATAGATGCGTGTAGATTTTGTATGCTTAGCATTTTGGAATTTCGATTTGATTAATAAAATATGATATGGGTCTTTTCAATTGGAAAAGAATGTCTGACAACAAAAGATTAAGTAAGAAATTGCTAAATAATAGCTATTCCATCTTTTTATCTGACGCTATTCAAACTTGACTCAGTTTAGATTATAGAGCAAACGCGTTATTATTATCCAACACTACCTTCAAGGGTGAGTGCAAGAAGTTTTTGCGCTTCAACAGCAAATTCCATTGGTAATTGCTTCAACACTTCCTTGCAATAACCATTGACAATAAGGGCTACGGCATCTTCTGTACCTATTCCCCTTTGATTGCAATAGAATATTTGATCTTCTCCTATTTTCGAAGTTGTGGCCTCGTGTTCAATCTGAGCACTTTTGTTAGCAATTTCTATATATGGGAATGTATGTGCACCACATTTATCGCCCATAAGCAGTGAATCACACTGAGAAAAGTTTCTGGCATTTTCTGCACGTTTTAAAACTTTTACCAGCCCTCTATAGCTATTTTGGCTCTTTCCAGCAGAAACACCTTTGGAAACAATACGGCTTTTGGTATTCTTTCCGATATGGATCATTTTAGTTCCAGTATCAGCTTGTTGGTAATTGTTGGTTACAGCTACCGAATAAAATTCTCCGATAGAGTTATCGCCTTTTAATATACAGCTGGGATATTTCCAGGTAATAGCAGAACCGGTTTCTACCTGAGTCCATGATATTTTGGAATTATCGCCGAAGCAAATACCTCTTTTAGTAACAAAGTTGTAAATACCACCCTTGCCTTGTTTGTTTCCTGGATACCAATTCTGAACAGTGGAATATTTAACTTCAGCGTCTTTTGCTGCGTGTATTTCAACAACCGCTGCATGCAATTGGTTTTCATCCCGCATAGGAGCAGTACATCCTTCCAAATAACTCACATAAGAACCTTCGTCAGCAATAATCAGCGTTCTTTCAAACTGACCAGTATTGGCTGCATTTATTCTGAAATAGGTAGAAAGCTCCATAGGGCAGCGTACACCTTTGGGGATGTAGCAGAATGAGCCATCCGTAAAAACAGCAGAGTTTAAAGCGGCAAAATAATTATCGTTTACAGGAACAACGGATCCCATGTATTTTTTTACCAACTCTGGATGCTCTCTTACCGCTTCGGTAAAAGAACAAAATATAATTCCTAGCTCCCCTAGTTTACTTTTAAAAGTTGTAGCCACCGAAACGCTATCGATAACAGCATCAACGGCCACTCCGGTCAATCGCTTTTGCTCTTCAAGAGAAATGCCTAATTTTTTAAAAGTATCTAATAACTCAGGATCTATTTCATTCAAACTATTAGGTTTCACTTTCTGCTTTGGGGCCGAATAATAGATCACATCCTGATAGTCAATTTCAGGGTAGGTGACATTCGGCCATTTTGGCTCCTTCATTGTAAGCCAGTGTTTGTAGGCTTTCAACCTGTATTCAAGCATCCATTCTGGCTCTTCTTTTTTAGCAGAGATAAACCTAATAATATCTTCATTTAAACCTTTTGGAGCTGAATCAGTATCAAATTTGGTTTCCCAACCATGCTTGTATTCAGAATTGGTTAGCTCTTCTAAAATTTGGGTATCTTTACTCATACTTATTTGTTTTGGCTTTTTAAAATTACAGCAAAAATTTAATTGTCCTTTTTGCTATTTAAGGCTTGGATATCCTTATCTTTTAAAATTCTATGCCTTATGCGATTTTAATCCAATGCAAAGGTACAATATAAAACTGTTTTATAGCCTTGAAATAGTAATTTTAAACGTAAACCACTATTTATCTAGCTCTGGTATAAACATTAGGCATACTGCACAAAGATAGCCATAAAATGTCTTATTTAAAACAATTCTAAATAGTAATGTTAACACAAAAAAATAGGCGGCAAAGTTCCTAAACAGTGCGATTTCTTAGCGGGTGTCTAAATGAATTTGGCGATTCAGGTTTTCGTCTAAAGAAATAATTGTTTCAGTACGTTCAATCCCATTTATTTTTTGTATTTGATCATGCAACACGTTCCTTAGGTGGACAGTATCACGACAAAATAATTTTATGAAGATGCTGTAGGCTCCTGTGGTGTAATGAATATTAACAATTTCCTTTATTTCCTTTAATTCATTGACAACGTCATCATAAAAGGCGCTCTTTTCCAAATAAATACCAAGAAAGGCGCATACATCGAGGCCCAATTTGGAATAGTCTATACTTAAGCTTGATCCTTTTACGATGCCTGAATCTTCCATTTTTTTTAGACGGACATGGATTGTTCCATTGGATACATTCAGTTGTTTTGCAATTTCTGTATAGGGCATTTTAGCATCTTCAGATAAAAGACTCAAAATCTTTAAATCTGTTTTATCAATTTCATAATTTTCCCCAAGCATGTCAGTAAGATTTTTACATTTGTATAATAAAACACTAAATTAATTAATTTATATGTAAATATTATAATGATTTATTTTTAATATAAAAATATTTATAGTGTTGTCTAAAGCTTTAAACAGAACCAGATGATGGTAGTAAGTGGTGGGTTTCGATTCTGAATTACTTGGAAAAGCTTCGCTTAGTCGTGAGAGGAATTTTAAATCACTTTATGATTACTCCACCAACTTCTCTGTTGATCCATATCTTAATTTATTGTCATTCTGCTTGGCAGCATCTGTAAGTTAAAGAGTATGAGTGCTGTAATATTATTAATGCAATAAAAGAAAGCTATTATTGCTAATTAGATAATTTTATAAAATAATTTTTAAAATATTTTGAAAATATCAAGCAGTATTTTATCTTTGCCACACATTAATCATACAACAATGTAGGGTGATGAAATTGGCAGACATACCCTCCTATCTCGGGGGCGGAGAATCTGGAATAAAGTGAACATCGATACAAAAGATGAGCATCTAACCACTCCTTGGAGGTTCGAATCCTTCTCCTACAGCAAAGAGACCTTTCGGTAACGGAAGGTCTCTTTTAATTTTGGGGTGATAAGTGAAGCTTTTTCTGGGTCACCCTCTCGTAATGATTCGGCTAAAGCCAAATCTACAGGCTGTCCATAGCTACAGCCTGTGTAAATTCGACTTTGGCATAGCCATGCCTTCGGCGTAGTCGAATTATTGGCTTAAAATCAAATGTTGCGTCGGAGCCCTCCGTCCGGGAAGGTGATTCTATTTATGAGTCTACCGTAAGAATCATTTCAACCTCATTACAGTTTTACTGTAGCCTAAATAACTGAAAAAGCAACCCATAACACACATTCCCGGACCTGTTCCTGCCTGCCCCGAACTTGTTGCGGGGGAGATCCTTACAAATAACAGCCGAAGCTTACCTTTCGATCTTCTGAATGCTCTCTCCCAGAAATATTTCCTTGATCTACTTTATATAAACCATTTGCTCTGAAAAGTTCTTTCTTCAAAGTGACCCCACTATAAATCAGTAGGGGCAACCCATTTTTATGAATTTATTTGATTGAATAATAAAAATACCTTAATATTAGAAAAGCTATCATGTTTTTAGCTTTGAATAATAAATTTTTTATTAACTCATATTGAAATAGAAAGTAATTTTAACAAACGATTGATAATACTATGAAAGATTTTCCATGGTTTAAACATTATCCAAAAGATATTCCACAAGAAATTAATGCTGATAAATATTCGTCTTTGGTGGACTTATTTGAAGAGGCTTGCCGAAAATATGGCGACATGACGGCCTTTGAAAATATGGGGAAGTCATTAACTTTCAACGAAGTAAATGATCTTTCTGCTGATTTTGCTGCGTATCTGCAAAATGTGTTGGGGTTAAAAAAAGGAGATATGATCGCTATTCAAATGCCAAATTTGCTCCAATATCCGATCGCAATGTTCGGTGCCTTAAGGGCAGGTCTGGTAGTAGTCAACACCAATCCGCTATATACTCCAAGAGAAATGGAGCACCAGTTCCGGGATTCTCAGGTAAAAGCAATTATAATTTTGGCGAATTTTGCTTGTAACCTTGAAAAGATTATTTCCAAAACAAAAATTGAAACCGTAATTATAACCGAAATAGGAGATTTACTAGGAGGGGTTAAAGGCTGGATTACTAATTTAGTGGTGAAGCACGTAAAAAAGATGGTGCCTTCCTATAATCTCCCTGAAGCTCTCAGTTTTAAAGAAGCCCTAAAACAGGGCGATAGGTCGGGGTATAAGCGACCTGTAATCGTGAACACCGATCTGGCTTATCTTCAATATACCGGGGGTACAACGGGTGTGAGCAAAGGAGCGATGTTAACCCATCGGAACTTAATTGCTAACATGGAACAAATATCTGCCTGGATGCTTCCAAAGTTAAGAGAGCGTTCTGAACTTGTGATCACTGCCTTGCCATTATACCATATTTTCGCCCTCACGGTCAATTGCTGGGCTATGTTAAAAATAGGTGCTAAGAATGTGCTTATAACAAATCCGCGGGACATGCCTGCCTTTATTAAAGAACTAAAAAAGCATCCTTTTTCCGTAATAACCGGTGTAAATACTTTGTTTAACGGCTTATTAAATCAGGAGGATTTTAGAAATGCTGGATTTCAAAATTTAAAAGTCGCTGTAGGCGGTGGAATGGCTGTGCAAAGGGCCGTGGCTAAAAGATGGGAAGAGGTTACAGGTGTGCCATTAGTCGAAGGGTACGGTCTATCTGAAACCTCTCCGGTGCTTACTACAAACCCGATAGATGGCACAGAAAGGATAGGAACTATTGGTTTGCCATTGCCAAGTACTGAAGTGAAATGTGTTGATGAGGAAGGCAACGAAGTTCCGGTAGGGGAGCCGGGTGAAATTTGTGCAAAAGGACCTCAAGTAATGCCGGGCTATTGGGGAAGGGAAGATGAAACCAAAAAAGTGTTTTTAGATGGGTGGTTTAAAACCGGAGATATAGGCATTCTGAGTGAAGATGGCTTTTTCTCTATTGTTGATCGTAAAAAAGATATGATTAATGTATCTGGTTTTAATGTTTATCCCAACGAAATAGAGGAAGCTATTGCAGAAAACCCTAAAGTTGTTGAGGTTGCGGCAGTTGGTGTAATGGATGGTAATGGAAATGAAAGAGTGAAGGTTTTTGTGGTGAAAAAGGATGAGAGCCTCACCGAGGAAGAATTGACAGAATTTTGCAGGCAGACCCTTACGGGATACAAAGTTCCTAAATTTGTGGAATTTAGAAAGGAGCTGCCAAAATCTAACGTAGGAAAAATCCTGAGAAAGATTTTAAGAGATGAAGCAAATAAATAACTGCATTGTGAGGCTTATAAACTCAAGTTTCGCAGCACCCGTTTTGTCACAATTTTTGCTTAAAAAGGCAAAAATTCCGCCAAAACTACATCTTACCTTTTATTAACCACGGGTTAAAACCCGTGGCTAATCACATTTGACCCCGCTGGGGTCAGGGGCAGAAGTTTTTACAGTTTCAGAAATGGAAACCACTAATCCTACTTTTAACAACGTCGACGAGGCTTATACACTTCTCAACTTCATTTAAGGAATGTGCGAAACATAAGTTATAAAGATTTAAGTCATTCAATTACCATGGAAATCGCTTTTAAAGGTGAAAGAAGCTTCAATGAACTACTCATCCGTCCGACTGCTCATTTCTGAAATTACCAGAATAACTAAAATATACTTCTTTTTCAATAATACAGCGGTCGGACGGGTAATAGTGAGAAATCATTCTACCTTGTTACAGTTTTACTGTAGCCTATTAACTGAAAAACAATCCATAACACACATTCCCGGACCTGTTCCGGGATCCCTCAATGCTATAGCCAAAGCCTTCCTTTTTCAGCCTTCGAAATGCGCCCCCCAGAAATATTGCTTCTATGTTTTGTCGCTTTTTTTGCTTAATGGTCAGTCTATACATCCTTCATTGCATTTAAAGTCTGCTGCGACCTTTTAGTTATTTATTTAGAAACCAAAATCAGCAGTACCTG
>CAMPJM010000134.1 GCA_946886805.1 uncultured Flammeovirgaceae bacterium
GGCGGGAAAAGTAGTAGTGAATTTTGGTGCAGGTCAAGGCACAAAAAATGAGCATAGCCATAGCTACGTGAGGCTTTTTGTAACGCAGAGATGCGTCAAAAGACACACTTATTTTCCCGTAGGTTTGTGCTTAACTTAACACCAGTTCACTTTAATCATTCCGGTAATAATATAGGTGTTGCAACAAATATTTTTTATTATTTGCCGTTGTCGACTAGTATGTTCGTTAGAATAAGTAATTTTGGGATTTTAATTTTTTGAAAATTTAATGGAAAATCAGTTTGACAATTTTTTAATTCTGCTGGTATGATTTTTCGACTTTCTTATTTTGCTGCTTTTTTGTTGCTAACAGCAAATTTTTCAGTAGGAAATCTTTTACATGCCTCGTCTATCCAAGGGTTTGGTGATTCTGTTACTATTGATTATAAAACAGAAATATATAATAATGAAATTGAAATTTTATTAAGGAAAGCCTCATATTTCAAAAAGGAAAGGAATTTTACCGAAGTTATAGATTTATATAACAAAGGACTCGCCTTGGCCAAACAAAATGAAGATACGCTCCAAATTTCTTTGCTGCATTATTATTTGGGCGATGCTTTCCTGGAGATCAAGAATTATACCATGGCAATTGCAGAATTTGAATCTTGCTTAAAGTTTCAGATAGCTGTAAATGAACCTGATCTTTTTGCCAAAGCCTCTTTTCACCTGGGTTCTATTTATTCTGAGTTTAATAATCATGAGTTGTCTCTAAGCTATTATAAAGATGCCCTAAAAGCATTTTTAAAGCTTGAGAAAAAAGCATCTGCAGTGGAAGTGCTGGATAGTATTGGCGGCATTCAATTGGCAAACGGTAATAGAAAAGAAGCTTTAAATTCTTACTTAAAGGCACTTGAACATAGTAAGGGTAAAGTTAAGGATAATACAAAGGGTGAATTATACATTAAAGTTGGGAGTCTTTACCTTGAACTTAAGGATGATTTATCGGCCCTGCGATATCTAAAGCAAGGACTACAATTTATTTTGCCACATCAAAATTCCTCTATTCTCAGTGATGCCTATAACAGCGCAGGCCTGGCAAGTTATAATCTTGGAAATTATAAAGAAGCTGAACAGTATTTCAAAAACGCGATGACAATCGCAAAAAATATTAGGGATAGGAAATCGCTCGCGGAATCTTTTAAAAACTTGGCAATCATATATGAAAAGCTAAACAGGAAGTCTAATGAAATAATGTATTTTAAGAAATATGTTAATCTAAAGGACAGCTTACTAACGGATGAAAATCAAAGAAGGATTGCAGAAATAAAAACCCAGTTTGAAGTTGAGAATAAGCAAAAGGCCATTGAAATCCTAGAACATCAAAAGGCACTTTTATCTTCTCAGGCGGAGATGAAAGATATGGCATTCCGAAACAACCAGATACTGCTGATTTTCTTTGCTTCTGTGCTGGTCCTTTCCATTCTATTTGTGATTTTGCTTATTAGAAGACATAATTCTAAAAGAAATACAAATCTGGCGCTTCAAAATCATTTGGCAGAAGCGAGGCAACAAAAAAACCAAATTGAAATCCAGAGAGATATTATCGAAAAGAACAATAAAAAGCTGGAAGAAGCGAGAAAAATTATTGTTAGAAAGAATAAGCTTTTGGAGGAGAACAACCTACTGCTTGAAAGAACAATTAATGAAAGGACGCTGGAACTGTACAAAGCTTATCAAAAACTTTCTTTTCATGTAGACAATACTTCCCTGGCTGTAATGGAATTTAACGACAGGTTGGAGCTGATCCGATGGTCAGATCAGGCAGAAATAATGTTTGGATGGCCAGCATCAGAAGTTTTAGGAAGGAGATTTCATGAGATCGGTTTTGTTTTGGAAAAAGACGTGGATGATGCAATTAAAAACATGCATGATTTATTGTACGGCGACGATGCCAGCATATCTTTTCTGAGTACAAACGGCAACAAATTTGGCGAAGTCCTACATATAGAATGGAATACGTCTGTTCTCCTGAATAAGGACGGAAGTGTGGATTCTATCATGGCAATTGCGAACAACGTCTCTAGTAGGGAACTAGCATTTGAAGCGCTGCAATCGTCCCACAGGGAACTGGATAACTTTATCTATAAAGCCTCTCATGATCTGAGGGGTCCTTTGGCCAGGATCCAAGGTGTGGTAAACCTAGGGTTGATGGAAATAAAAGATAAAACTGCGAAGGATTACTTTAATATGCTTCATTTAACCGCTAATCAATTAAATAATATACTTTCCAGGTTGTTAATGATATATGATATCAATCATCATTCCATCAAAATTGAACGGATAAACTTAAAAAATAGAATTTCCGAAATCCTTTATGACTTAAAAGAAGAAAATAAACTTACTAACATCAATTTTAAATTTAAAATTGATGAAGGTTTGTTTTGGGATTCTGATATAATTTTATTCCAGATTATCATCAGAAATATGTTTGATAATGCTATTTTCTTTCAGGATAAAAAAAAGATGGAGGTTTTTCTGGAAACTAGCCTGTCCGATGATGAGAAATTAACTATTACTATTACCGACAACGGATTGGGGATTCCTGAAAATTTGCAGGACAAAGTTTTCGATATGTTCTTTCATGGAGCTGCCAAGTCTGGCGGAACTGGCTTGGGACTTTATATGGCTAGAAAGGCCATTGAAAGATTGGGAGGAACTATTCAGTTAATTAGCGGACAACCTCAAAATACAGTTTTTGAAATCATACTTCCTTGTTTTTTCGACTCTTTGAAAAAGCCTGAAAGAGTAACCCTGAAAAAAGTGAATTCAAAAGTCTAAAAAGGTCTTTTTCTGCCGGAGAGGTTACAATTCTTCGATTGGGGGAATTAAAAATATTGCGTTCGCAGATTCTGAATATTTTTATCTTATTGGATTTAATGAAACTTTTTGTCAAAGAAAAAAAAAGCTCCTGTTTTTTAATCCTTTCATTGTTATTTCTTCTTATTAGTTGTGGGAAAGAAAATAATGATTTAAATCTTCAGAAAAAGGTTGTTGAAGAACAACTATTAAAGAGTGAATCATTTTTCGATAGTAACCTTGATTCAGCACTGGTTTATTCTCAAAAGGCTGCCCTGGGCGCCAAGAAAAAGCGGTTTCAGAAGCTGGAACTAAAGGCTGTACATTTAACCGCCAAAGTTCTTCTTGAACAAAACAATTTTAAGGAAGCCCTCCGAAACTTTAAAAAGGCCCTCAACTTACCGATAATCAAAAAGGAATCTGTTATTGCGGCAGAAATTTATAAAGACATCGGCCTGTGTGAAATACAACTAAATAATCATCTTTCGGCTATTCTTAACTACAGAAAATGCCTCAACTTTAAAAATAAGATAGAGGCTCCGGAGATTTTTGCTGATGCTTCTGAATCTCTTGGTGATATGTATAGACGGTTGCGCTACAATCACAATGCCCTTAATTTCTATTCAGAATCACAAAACTATTATAAGCAGTACGATGAATTAAATTCATTTTACATAGTCCAAAATAAGATTGGGGATATATATCAATCAGAAAATAAGCACTCAAAGGCATTGGAGCTATACAAACAATCTTTGGAGTATTTTTCTGAGAACGGAAATAAGGATCAGGAGGCGTTTACTTTGATAAGATTGGCGGAACTGCATATGCTTCAACAGACATGGGCAGACGCTAAAGAAAATAGTTTGCGGGCTAAGGAAATTGCTTTCGAAGTTTCAAATTTCGATGTTTTGATGGTAGCGCATTTCGTTCTTGGACAGATAAATTTAAAACAGGAAAATTATAAAGAAGCACGAAGGGAATACCTTGAATCTTACGAATTAGCAAATATACTTAGTGATGAGGAGAGCAAAATATCCATCACAGGTCGGTTGGCTGTTGTAGAAGAAAAACTGGGGAATTATAAGCAAAGTATAGCCTTTTACAAGGAGTACCACAATGAAATAGATGAAATCTTGGGTTTTCAGGAAGATCAAAAGGTAAAAGATTTGCTTACTACAATCACTATAAACAAGAATCAAAAGGAAATAGCGTCTTTACAAAGGAGAAATTCGGTTATAGAAAAATATTCCTCTTTGCGTTCAGAAGGCTTAGGCAGCAATAGGAGCTTTATTATACTCCTTACGGCATTCGTTATAGTTTTTATTTTGTTGGTAGCAGTTTATTATAAAAGATTCAAGGATAAGAAAAACATTAGTAAAATTTTAGAAGACACGGTAAAGGAAAGGACGGACGCTTTAAATGAAACGCTTCAAAAGCTTTCTTTTCATGTGAATAATACTAGTTTGGCCGTAATTGAACTTGATGTTGCTCAAAAAGTGAAGACATGGTCAGCGCGGTCTGAAAAGATTTTTGGATGGTCTTCTTCCGAAGTGTTGGAAAAGGAGCTGTTTGCTATCAATATATTTCAAGACGAGAGTCTAAAAGAAATAATCAATGCTTTTGAAAAAATCAAGAAAGGGAAAATAGCCAGAAAATTTAAGCTCCTCAAAAATTTAAATAAAGAGGGCGGGCTTTTATTTATTGAATGGAATTTTTCTGTATTGTCCGACGATCACGGTAAAATTATCTCTATTTTATGCTTTGCAAATGATGTCACACACAGAGAGCTGGCTTTAATAGAAGCTGAAACTGCCAATAAGGAATTGGATAATTTTATATATAAAACTTCTCATGACGTTAAAGGTCCCATTGCCAGGATTGAAGGTTTAATTAATTTAGGTTTAATTGAAGCGAAGGAACAGGTTTCAATAGATTATTTTAAACGATTGAACAATGTTGCTGCAACTTTTAACATTGTGCTTTCCAGGCTTTTTAGAATTCACGGGCTTTACTATCACAAGCCAGAGCCAGTAGTGCTTAATTTGAAAAGTGAAATAACCGATCTGCTTCATAGCCTCCAAAAGAAAAACAATTTGTACGACCTGAAGTACGAAATTGATATGCCTGACGAAATATCCTGTAAGACTGATAAATTACTATTGTATATAATCATTCAAAACATTTATGAAAATGCGCTTGACTACAGGAAAGATGGATTATCACAAATTGTTTTTTTAGCCGAAGTTGTAAATGGTAGCAATTTGAAAATGCAAATCAGAGATAATGGTACCTGTATCCCCCTTGAAGCGGTGGATCGCATTTTCGATATGTTTTTTCAAAACACAGCACAGTCTTCTACCGCAGGTTTGGGATTATATATGGTTAAAAAATCGGTTGAGAAATTGGGAGGTACTATTAAACTCCTTGAAAATAAGTCAGAAACAATCTTCGAAATCGTCCTACCCAAAGCCAGCGCATAGTTTTTCTATTCGTGTTTTTGCAAATGCCTGCTCCGAGGGAAATCGTTTTTAAACCCCCCTGTTGAAGCTTTCCAAGGTCCTTCAACCCGAAATATACATTAGAACATCTATTCCGAAGCAAAATAGCTGCAAATCAGTCGCTTTGTTAATTTTTATCCTGTAACCATAACGGTGCTATGCTTTTCGGATGAAAATCCCTGATTTATTGCTATTTTACTTCTCATCACAATCCCTAGTGAATAATCCGGGTTCAAAATGAAAAGGATGCAGTTTCTGAAAATTTGATTTTATTAAATTTTTTGAATTGTTGATCAAATTTTCTTAGGACAGCATATAAAATCTTTATATTTGCGCAAAAAACAAATAGTTATGCCCAATAAACCTGCACGATATACAATAACTGCTGCTTTACCCTATGCTAACGGCCCTGTGCATATTGGCCATCTTGCAGGGGTTTATATTCCCGCTGATATTTATGTACGGTATTTAAGGGCAAACAAAAAAGACGTGGCATTTATTTGTGGCTCAGACGAACATGGTGTACCTATTACTATCAGGGCAAAGAAAGAAGGCATTACTCCTAAAGAAGTTACCGATAAATATCATCACCTTATAAAAGATTCCTTTGGCGAACTTGGAATATCATTTAATATTTATTCCAGAACATCTTCTGACACTCAGTATGATACTGCTTCGAAGATTTTTAAAAATATTTACGACAAGGGCTTATTCGAGGAAAAAGAAACTGAGCAATATTTTGACCCAAAAGCTGAACAATTCCTTGCCGATAGGTATATAAAAGGAACTTGTCCAAACTGTAGTTATCCCGAGGCGTATGGAGATCAATGTGAATCGTGTGGCACATCTTTGAGTCCTTCGGATCTAAAGAATCCTAAATCAATGTTGAGCGGGGAAATCCCTGTTCTCAAGAAAACGAAGCATTGGTATCTGCCCATGAATGATTATGAGCCATGGCTAAAGGAGTGGATATTGGAAGGGCACAAGGAATGGAAAGCAAATGTTTACGGCCAATGTAAAAGCTGGATAGATAGTGGTTTGCATCCCAGGGCCATGACGAGAGATCTGGATTGGGGCGTTCCCGTTCCTTTGCCTGATGCTGAAGGAAAAGTTTTGTATGTGTGGTTTGACGCACCGATAGGTTATATTTCGGCAACCAAAGATTGGGCGAAGCTGGAAAACAAGGATTGGGAACCCTATTGGAAAGGTGACGACACCAAATTGGTTCATTTTATAGGGAAAGATAATATCGTATTTCATTGTATTATATTCCCTATCATTTTAAAAGCTCATGGTGAATTTATTCTGCCCGATAATGTTCCGGCAAATGAATTTTTAAATCTTGAAGGTCAAAAGATTTCCACATCACGCAATTGGGCGGTTTGGTTGCATGAGTATCTGAAGGATTTTCCGGGGAAGGAAGATGTACTCAGATACGTGCTTTGCGCCAATGCTCCAGAGACAAAAGACAATGATTTCACCTGGAAAGATTATCAGGCTCGTAATAATAATGAGTTGGTGGCAATCTTTGGCAATTTTGTTAACCGTGCTTTGGTACTTACGCAAAAATACTATGAAGGCAGAGTACCGGAAAGAAGCGAGTTGTTCGATATTGATACTAACGCAATAGAAGAGTTAGCTAAATTCCCTGAAAGAATCGCAAACTCGATTGAGCAATATCGATTTAGAGAAGCCTTGACCATATTCATGGATCTTGCCAGGTTGGGTAATAAATATTTAGCAGAGACAGAACCTTGGAAACTAATAAAAACCAATGAAAGCAGAGTTGCAACTATATTGAATATCAGTATCCAGCTAGTTGCAAACATGGCAATACTTGGCGAGCCATTCTTGCCTTTTACAGCCGCTAAGATCAGAAGCATGTTAAATATTGATGAATCGAGCTGGGAGGAAGCTGGTGGAATAAATTTGGTTTCTGGGGGCCATCAACTGGGTGCGCCGGTGCTTTTATTTGAAAAGGTGGAAGATGAAGTAATTGAAAACCAGGTAAACAGGTTGCTTGACACAAAAAAGGAAAACGAACTTGCCTCGATAGAGGTGCCTGTTGGAAAATCGGAGATAGCTTTTGATGATTTTTCAAAAATGGATTTGCGGGTGGGGACAATAATAGCGGCTGAGAAAGTAAAGAAATCTAAAAAGTTACTAAAACTGACCGTTGAAGCAGGGACAGATACCCGAACTATCATGAGCGGTATCGCGGAGAGTTATGAAGTAGAAAGTGTAATAGGAAAACAGGTCTGCTTTTTAGCCAATCTGGCACCCAGAAATATTATGGGCATAGAATCAAAAGGAATGATTTTAATGGCAGAAGATAAGGACGGGAAATTGGCATTTTTACAGCCCGATAAGAAGATTTGGGATGGAGGAACGGTGAGTTAGAAATTATAAATTAGGAATTATAAATTTTAAATGAGGTAGCTGTTGAAGAAACCTCATTGCTTTACTGTGGCATTTGGCTTAATTGAATAATTGATAACCGTACAAATTTTTGAAAAATTGCTCGTACAGTTTAAGGAATCGATATAATTTAACATCTACAATTTAACATTTATCATTTCAGTAATTTAAACGAAACACGGCTCCCTATCATTAGTACCCGTTTTGGTCTGTGTCTTCTATTCGTAAAATCATTCCGTATGGACGGATGAGTAGTTCATTGAAGCTCCTTTCATTTTTAAAAGCGATTTCCCTGAATTAGGAGTTAGCGGTTGATGGAAGTGTAGAATATTAATGTAAATACTTATCTTTGGGTAAACAGCAATTATGACTGATGTACAGCTCTATACAAAACTATCAGAATTACCACAAAATCTAAAATCTGAGGTATCTGATTTTATTGATTTTTTAAAATATAAATCAGTAAGAAAAAAATCAACATAATAATAAGAAAAGAGTACCCGGTAAAGCTAAAGGTTTGATTGCTATGAAGGATAATTTTGACGATCCTATTGATAACGCTTAATTAAGGAATTCCGTTTCCATCTATAATCCATCATTTAACATTCATCATTTCTAAGAGTATTTTTCTATTTTATCTTCAATAGAGACATTACCTGATTTTTTTCTTTGGATTTTTATAAAAACCAGTAAATCATCTGCACCAGCAGCAAAACAGGCATCCTGTGCATCTTTTGCTACTTTCATTACTTCCTCATAAGCTCCTTCAATAACAGTTTCAAAAGGGCATACCTTATGCTTTAAACCGGATTTTTGAATAATTGCAATTGCTTCATCTACAATGTCATACACTTCTTTTGTTCTTGATTTGGGGATGATTTGTAGCGCTATATTGACTATTTGTTCCATAAGTTATAATAGTTTGATGAGGTGATTTGTTACAACACAATTCACAATTGACAATTCATAATTCATAATTTAACATTTAACATTTAACATTTCAATTAAATTGACTCATGGTCCGTTCTATTCCAATGGAGCCAAAAGCATGAATCATCTCGCAGGCTTTGTCGAGCATATCTGATAGGTGTTTAAATTCTTCGTGAGAAAACCTGCTCAAGACATAATCTACCTGTTGACCTTTATGAAAGTTGTCACCAATTCCGCACTTGAGCCTCGGATAAACATTATTGCCAATTACCAACTCCACGCTTTTTAAGCCGTTGTGTCCAGCATTGGATCCTTTTTGGCGCATGCGCAAGCTTCCGAAAGGCAGTGCAATATCATCAGTAACTACCAATAAGTTCTCAGGCTGTATTTTCAACTCCTGCATCCAATAGTTTATTGCTTTCCCGCTTAAATTCATATAAGTGGTAGGCTTGATCAAATGGAAGCTCTTTCCTTTAAATTTAAAATCTGCAGTGAAAGCTAATTTATTATTTGAAAAGCTGACTTTGTTTTGTTCCGCCAATCTGTCCAGTATTAAGAACCCGATATTGTGCCTTG
>CAMPJM010000135.1 GCA_946886805.1 uncultured Flammeovirgaceae bacterium
TTATACATGTTTCCAGACTCGAATTATATATCCATCTTAATAAATTTTCATGATAAATAGTAACCTGCGGTTAAATTTTCATTCTGGGTTCCGGACTCACGTTGAGATCGCAAAATTCTTTTGCCAGAAATTTGTAATGGGCTGTTATAGCGATCATGGCAGCATTATCCGTGCAATACTCTAATTTAGGAATAAAAACTTTCCATCTGTGTTTTTTGGCTTCCATTAACAAAGCTTCTCTCAAACCAGAGTTTGCAGACACACCGCCTGCTATTGCAATGTTTTTAATGCCCGTTACTTTTGCCGCTTTTTTTAATTTCAAAATCAACATGTTTACTAAAGCGGCCTGAAAGCTGGCGCAAATATTATGAATATTTTTCTGAACAAAATGCTCATCTTCTGCAACGCTATCTCTCAGAAAATACAAAAAGGCGGTTTTTATTCCACTAAAAGAAAAGCTCAAGCCGGGCATTTCAGTGGTAGGGAATTTATAAGCCGTGGCATCACCTTGTTGAGCATATTTGTCTACCAAAGGACCTCCAGGATAGGGAAGGCCCATAAGTTTTGCGGCTTTGTCAAAAGCTTCCCCTACAGCATCATCTTTTGTTTCTCCTATTACTTCCATTTTTAAGTAATCGTCCACCCTTACAATCTGGGTATGGCCTCCGCTCACAGTCAGGCATAAAAAAGGAAATTCCGGTACGGGATCATCAATAAAATGAGCCAAAATATGCCCCTGCATATGGTTTACACCTATCAAGGGAACACCTAGCCCCATCGCCAGCGATTTAGCAAAAGACGACCCAACTAAAAGTGCTCCCAACAAGCCAGGTCCTTGCGTGAAAGCCACTGCACTTAGCATTGATTTCCTTATATTTGCATTTGCTAAAACTTGGTTTACTACAGGTACGATATTTGCCTGATGTGCTCTTGAAGCTAGTTCCGGAACTACACCGCCATATGATTCATGTACCGATTGTGTAGCAATAATATTATTAAGTATCTTACCATCCTTGATAATGGAAGCTGAAGTTTCATCACAGGAAGATTCTATAGCTAAAATTATAGTTGACATACGTTGAGCGAAAAAGAAAAATTTACGCAAGTTATTAAAAATCGGATTGTTAAAACAGTTCTATGGTCAGCTATTGTCTTTTTGTTGGCATTCGTGCTAATTATTTCTGCACTTCAAATACCTTATATTCAAACAAAAGTAGTTAATGAGCTAACGCAGGTGGTGTCTGAAAAAATAAAATTTCCAGTTACAATTGGTTATGTAAATTTAAGCTGGTTTGATCAACTGATATTAGAAGATGTCAATATAAAAGATCCTACAGGTGTTGATATGATCTATGTTGAAGAGATGTTGGTGGATTTCCAACTTTCTTCTTTGTTAGACAAGAAAAACATAAATATCGATGAGGTAATTCTTAAGAAAAGTAATGTAAAACTTATTAAAAACTCGGCTGTAAGCGGTTTAAATATCAACGAATTTATCCAAAATTTAAGAGCTTGGCTAGCTTCGGACAAGCCTGCCGAAAATCCTCCCGTGTTTACTATTGATGAAATAGAGCTTCAAAATTCATCTTTTTCTCTCAATGACCCCGCCCGTGATTCGATTACAACCGGATTCGACTACTATCATTTTAACCTGGAGGACATAGATTTATCCGCAGAGAATTTTTTAGTGGTTGCAGATACATTAGAATTTAATTTATTGTCCTTAGTCACGAGGGAACCAGTTACAGATCTGGCAATTAAAGAAATGTCTACTTTTTTTAGGCTTTCTAAAAATGAAATGCAATTTCTTGGGCTGGATTTAAAAGCTAATGAAAGCGTTATAAAGGATACAGTCATTTTAAAATACGACAATACCGGCGCTTTAAGTTATTTTACTGATAGCGTATCTTTTGAAGCTAACCTTAGCTCCACTGTTATTTACTCTAAAGATTTGGGGCTGTTTGCCCCCTACATGAAAACTTTGGACGAGTACTATGAAATAAGTGGGGATATTAATGGTAAAGTTAAAAATCTTACGATCAAAGACATGACTTTATCATTTGGTGAGAGCAGTAAATTGGTTGGGAATATAAGTTTTGATGGACTACCGGATTTTCAGGAGACCTTTATTGAAGGAGATCTTGAAAACTCATTTGTTTTGGCCAGCGACATAGAGAAATATGTAAGCAGTGAAATATATAGCCAGGCAAAGAAATTAGGAAAAATTGATTTGGACGCAAGGTTTGTGGGCTTTCCCAATGATTTCGTAGCTAACGGCTCCTTCAAAACAAGCATTGGGAATATTATTTCAGATATTAATTTGAAGATCGATGAAAGTACTAAAAAGTCTTTTTACAGTGGAAGCCTTTCCACGATAAATTTCAATATGGGTGCCTTAACCGGCAGACCTGATTTGGTACAGTTGATTAATATGAAGGGGCATATCTCCGGTTCGGGTTTTAAAATTGAAAATGCAGCATTTGACTTAAAAGCGACCATTTCAAAAATAGGGTTTAAGAATTATACCTATAGAAATATTGTGACTGACGCCACCATGGCAGCGGAATTTTTTGAAGGTAAGATGAGCATTGACGATCCTAATCTTAAATTTAATGCGGTCGGGAGCATTGACTTGAGAGAAAACATCAACAGTATAAATATTCAGGCCAATTTAGATACTGCACTCTTAAAACCCTTAAAGCTATCAAAGAAGGATATAGTGATCAATACATCCCTTGACCTAAACATTCGCGGTCTCGACATTGATAGCATAGTGGGCGAGGCTAATTTTATTGACTCTTATTTTAGGTATGAAGAAAGGGAATTGAATATCGACACCTTAAAAATAATTTCTTTAAAAAATTCAGAAGGCAGGGACTTTGGGCTCGATTCAGACTTTGTAAACCTTAGCGTAGTGGGAGACTTTGAATTTTCTCAATTTTATGAAGACATAATTCGATTGGTAAAAGAGTACAAACTTAATTTTTTAAACAATCAGCAAAATATAAATAACTATTATGCCAATAAACGGAAGACCGAATATGATAAATATGACCTTGATTTTGATATTGAGCTTGTAAATTTAAATCCTATTTCCAATCTCTTTTTACCGGGGCTTTCTATAAGTGACAGTACCGCGTTTCAAGGAAGTTTTTCAGGGGGCTATACTTCTATACTTTCTCTTAATGGATCTATTGATACATTATCTTACAGCGGGATTGAATTTTTTGACTCTGAAGTTGACTTGAACACGTCTAAAATAGCAGACAGCACAAATGTGCTGGCAATGGCTTACTTTTTCTCAGAAAGTCAAAAACTGAAGAATTTAACCAACACTAAAGACTTTTTATTCGAAGGAGTCTGGTTTAATGATCATATTGATTTCAGAAGCAATATTGTCGCCCAAGAAGAGGAGAATTTCATCAATTTAAATGGCGATTTGTTATTTCTAAAAAACAAAACAGAAATTTCCTTTGAAAAATCTGACATTTTTGCAATTGGCAAACAGTGGGATCTAAGTCCTGAAAATAAAATTATTATTTCCAATAAAGAAATTTCCTTTGATAACATAAAGTTTTTCCACGGGGAACAAAATATAACTGTTAACGGCGCTATTTCGGATAGTGTGGATAAAAAGTTAACCGTTGAGATCAACAATTTCGACGTTAGTAATTTGGACCCGGTGTTGGCTTACGATTTTGATGGAGAAATAAATGGATACCTTGAAATCCAAAATCTTTATAACGAAATGCTGATGGAGAGTGAAATGGCAATAAATGACTTCACTATCGAAACCTTCCTCGTGGGGGACCTTTCTGGCAGTTCGAAATGGAATAATTTGGAAAAGCAACTTGATATAAACTATCAGATAAACCGGCTCTCCAGAAAAATAATGGACCTTGCGGGTTATATAAAACCGCAAGAGGAAAAAGAGCAGCTTAATATATTGGCCACTTTTGATCAGGCAAATATCAACATTGCCGAACCATTTATAAAAGAAGTTTTCTCTGAAATAAAAGGCGTAGCCAGTGGTGAATTTCAAATTTCGGGAATGATTAATTATCCTATTCTTACCGGCGAAGGGGAGATAAAGGATGGCGGATTTAAGCTTAATTACCTAAATACCACCTATACTTTTGGCGGAAAGTTGCATTTCGATGCAAATGAAATAGGCGTGCGGGAGCTTAATTTATATGATGAGAAATCGAATAAGGCGATTTTAAACGGGGGTATTTTTCATGATGGCTTCAAAAATTTTGTGATCGATTTAAGAGCCAATATGAATAATTTCCAGGTGATGAATACCTCAAGGAACGACAATGATTTATATTACGGTACCGCTTATGTCACCGGAAGGTTGGATATTTTGGGAGGCATAAATAACCTGCATTTCGATGCCCGCGCTATTACCAACAAAGGTACGGAATTGTTTATCCCCATCGAGAGCACCTCAGGGGTTCAGCAAGAGTCTTTTATAAATTTTGTTGCTTTTCGTGATTCCCTCGCATTGGCCAGGATAGATACTTTAATAAATCAGATAGATTTAAAAGGCATTAACCTGGATTTTGATATTGAAATAACTCCGGATGCTTACACCGAAATCATATTTGACCTGCAGGCAGGGGATATCATCAGGGGTAGAGGCAACGGAAAAATCAAATTATTGATCGATACCAACGGCGATTTCAACATGTTTGGTAATTATGAGTTCGTGAGCGGGGGATATAATTTTACCCTTTATAATATTATCAACAAGGAATTTGAGATTCGGAGCGGTAGCACCATTAATTGGCATGGCGATCCTTATGAGGGGATTTTAGATATAAAAGCTTCTTATGAACAAATGGCGTCTTTGGCGCCATTGCTAAATGTTTCCGAAGAGGTGGAATTAACCGCCGAATTAAAAAGGAGATATCCTTCTGAAGTTATTTTGGAACTGGATGGTCCCTTACTCTCGCCGGAAATAGGTTTTGACATTAATATTACTAACTATCCTGAGAATGCCACTACTCCTGGGGGGGGACCGAGCTTGGGTAATGCTGTAGATCTGTTTCTTTCGCGGATCAATCTTGATCGGCAGGAACGTGAGCGGCAAGTGTTTAGCTTAATTATACTGCGACAATTTTCACCGGAAAATTCATTTAATACAAGTGGATCTTTTGGAAGTAGTGTCAGCGAATTGTTCTCCAATCAACTCAGTTATTGGATAACCCAAGTTGATGAAAATCTAGAAATTGACGTAGACCTAAGTGGGCTTGATGCCGAGGCTTTAAATACTTTTCAACTCCGCTTGTCCTATTCTTTTTTTGATGGCAGGCTTAGGGTTACACGGGATGGTAGTTTTACAGATGTGGAAAACGAAGCTAATCCGCTAAGCGTTTTAGGCGAGTGGACCGTAGAATATTTCTTAACAGCTGATGGAAGGTTTCGGGCGAAGGTATATAACAGAAACAATTATAATAGTTGGGTGAGCCAGGCCGATCAGGACAACCGACAAACAAGCTTTTCCGGGGGAGTAAGTTTGCTGCACATTACCAGCTTTGATGCCTTTAGTGAGATATTCGGGGATAAAAAGAAGGAAAGGCAGCAGCCCGAAAATAAAAAGGAACCTATTCCTGAAAAAAAGGAGAGCCAGGAAATTCCACCCTTAAACGTTGTCAACCCGAGGGAAAATGATACTGAGCCATCTGTTGAGAAATAAATAGATAACAATCCGACCCGCAATTGAAAAGCTCCGATAAAAATTTGAAAGCAAAGGACACAATAATCTCAATATTTTGGTATCGAAGAGACCTAAGGTTGGAGGACAATAGAGGCTTATACAATGCGCTCTGTGGCGAACATCCGGTTTTGCCAATTTTTATTTTTGATAAAAATATTCTAAGCGACCTCGAAAATTCTGAAGATGCTCGTGTAACCTTCATTTATAGACAAGTTGCCAAGATACAGGAAGCATTAACTAAAATATCAAGCTCAATTCTTGTAAGATTTGGAGATCCTTGCGAAGTTTTTGAAGCCGTAACTGAACAATATAAAGTTAGTGCTGTATATACCAATCACGACTATGAACCTGATGCAAAAGATAGAGATGAAAAAGTCGCAAACTTATTAATGCACAAAGGCATTTCTTTTCACACTTTTAAAGATCAGGTTATTTTTGAAAAAGAGGATATACTATCGAGTAGCGGTACGTATTATAAAGTATTTACTCCTTATAAAAATGCCTGGTTGAATAAGTTGAATTCTAAAGACTATGCTCCTTATCCTTCGGCCGTTAAAGTCGATAACTTTTATAAAACTGAACCTTTGGACCTCCCTACCTTAAACGATCTAGGATTCGTGGAATCGACCCTTAGTATTCCGCCTTTAAAATTAGAGGAAGATTTAATTCAAGCGTATGACAGAACCCGGAATCACCCTTATTTGAATACTTCCAGAATCGGACTACACCTTCGCTTTGGTACAATAAGTATCAGGAAGGTTGTTGGCATCGCCAAGAAATTGAATAAAGTGTGGTTGGAAGAACTGATTTGGCGCGAATTTTTTATGATGATCTTATTTCACAATCCACAAGTCGTGGAAAATCCATATAAGCAGAAGTATGATAAAATAGTTTGGAGAAACAATGAAGAAGAGTTTAAAAAATGGTGCGAAGGGAAAACGGGTTATCCTATTGTAGATGCTGGAATGAGAGAGCTTAATGCAACAGGTTTTATGCACAACAGGGTGCGGATGATTACCGCAAGCTTTCTTACGAAGCATTTATTGATTGACTGGAAATGGGGAGAAGCCTATTTTGCTGAAAAGCTTCTGGACTATGAACTGTCATCTAATAATGGCAATTGGCAATGGGTGGCCGGAACAGGAGCTGATGCCCAGCCTTATTTTAGGGTTTTTAATCCTACCTCTCAAATGGAACGGTTCGATAAGGAGCTGGAGTATACGAGGCGCTGGGTGCCTGAATGGGGCAGTGACAAGTATCCTGAACCTATGGTGCCTCACAAGGAAGCAAGAGAAAGAGCTATGCAGGCTTTCAAAGAAGTGTCATCTTAATCTAAACAAGGTAGAAGTTCAAAGTTCAAGGTTAAAATATTAGTTCCTTTAAAATTTTCTGTAGCTTATTAAATTGCAGCTTTATTTACTAAAAGAAGACATGGTTTATTTATATACTTCTTGTTGCTTTGCTTTTTTTATCCTTTAATTTTGAGTTGATGTTTAAAATATCCACTCTTCAATCTATAAAACCGCTTTTAGCATTTCTTTTGTTATTGATATGTCTGACACCGGCCTTATCCAATTTTAATGGGTCTACGGAAAATTTATATTCCAAAGCCGACTCTTTAGACAAAAAAAAGCTGAATAAATATATAGCAATAGCTGCAATTGGTTATAGTGGTGCTTTGGTTGGCCTCAACCAGGTTTGGTACAGCGACCATCCACGAGAAAGTTTTCATTTTTTTAATGACAATAAAGATTGGAAGCAATTAGATAAAGTTGGACATTTTTATAATGCCTTCCAATTAAGCCACATCGGCATCAAAGCCTTTAAGAGTACAGGCCTTTCTTCTGAAAAGTCATATTTGTGGGGAGGATTGTTGGGAGTGATGATGCTTACTCCAATTGAAGTTTTTGACGGCTTCTCGGCAGAATATGGTGCGTCCTGGGGAGATGTTATAGCAAATGCTTCAGGTTCCGCCGTTTTGTTTTCCCAATATTTGATATGGGATGAAGTGAGAATTCATCCAAAGTTTTCATTTTATCCCTCGTCGTTAGCCCAGAACAGACCTGAATTGTTGGGAAATGGCTTGCACGAAGAAATCATTAAAGACTACAATGCCATGACATTTTGGTTATCTTTTGATATTTCCAGACTTCTGGGAGATCAAAATAATTTTCCCAAATGGTTGAATATTGCATTTGGTTACGGCGGAAACGGCATGATTTCTTCAAACGATAAAACCAGCGAAGCTTTGGGTTATGACCCTTATCGACAATATTATTTGGCTATTGATATTGACCTTTCCCATATCAAAACGGAAAGTAAATTTCTCAAAGCCCTGCTGTTTATGGGAAATATGATCCATTTACCCAGCGCCGCGATTGAATTTAGCAGAAAAAAAGGTCTGGTATTTCATCCAATTCATTTCTGATGAGGTATTGTATTAAAATTGGAATTATTGTCGAGGATGAAATAGATTTTCTTCCATAATGAATTTTACGGTGATAACTCTTTAATGATTCTCCAGTTTATGTTTCAGTTAAGATTAGAATTAAATATTATTTATATTAATTGCTAATTTGCGTTAGAATAATATCAAAAGCGATAAATTATGAAGATTGGAGATAAAGTGCGAGTAACAAAAGGGAAAGAAGAAGGATTTGTTACAAAAATAATTAATGAAAAACTTGTAGAGATAGAAATTGAAGATGGTTTTAGAATACCTGTTCTGAAAAATGAACTATCCATTGTAGCAGCCGAAGAGAATAATTATTTCAAAAGAGGAGAGGAGCCAACTAAAATACCTGAGGTGAGGCCAAAAGGTAAAACCGCAGATATAGGATTTTGTCTTGCTTTTCATGAAATTAATGATAAAAATTTGAGTGCGTTTATCATTAATAATACGGATTACTCCATACCTTATAGTGTTTATTACAATAGTGACAGCCATTTATCGGGCAAATTAGCAGGTTTTTTACTGCCCAAATCTTTCATAAAATTAGACGAATTAGATAGAAGGAATTTTGAAAACTGGCCAGAAATAGTAATTCAAGCGCTTATCTTTTCCAAAAGTGCGGATTATATTCATAAACCTATTGAAAAAAGATTCAAATTTAAAGCATCCACTTTTTTTAAAAATGATAAAATAGCACCTGTTATCCTGAAGAAGGCTTATTTGTTTGAAATTGGAACAACTTCGGGAACGGTAGATTTTGAAAAGCTATCGTCAAAATTGCAGGAAGGTGTGGCGTCAAATGAGGCAATTGCAAATTTGGAGGGAATAGACAAACCAACTTCAATTGTTGATTTACATATCGAAAAAATCTCAAAAGATGCATCTACTTTAAGTTCTTCCCAAATTTTACAAATGCAACTTCAGGTTTTTGAAAAAGCGCTGGACCTGGCTATCGCTGCTGGTATGAATGAAATAACATTTATACATGGGGTTGGCAATGGAATACTAAGGGAGGCTATTCATAAACAATTGAGTAAGGAGAAAAACATTCTTTATTTTGAAGATGCACTCAAAGAAAAGTTTGG
>CAMPJM010000136.1 GCA_946886805.1 uncultured Flammeovirgaceae bacterium
GCGTCCCGCTCGATTTGCAAATCATTCCCAATCCTCTATCACGATGAGTAAAAATCCGGTTGCCTCATCTCTCAATTGTATTTTCAAGCATTTTTTTGTAGTTTAAAAACCTATTGCAAAATAAATACCTAAACTTTTTAATCTAGATAAAATAAAATGCGGAACATTATTATTCTGGCTTTAATATTTGCAAGTACTAATCTGTTTTCCCAACGTTTCCTGACTTACGAATATCCTCAATTGGACTCCATTATTGGCGGATCTTACGGAACAGCTGTTAATTATCTGGGGGAGAATCAAGACTTGCTATTTGATTTTTATGCTCCCAAAAATGATGAAAGCAATAAAAGGCCTCTTATAATTTACCTCCACGGTGGAGGTTTCAATTCAGGGACAAGAAGCTACCCCTCTGTTAAATTAATTGCCAAGAAGATGGCTATGAAAGGCTATGCAGTAGCCAATATCGATTATCGGTTAGATCCTAATTTTGAGCTTTACAACTCCAATGAGAACAGAAGGGCTATGACCGATGCCATGCATGATGCCAAACAAGCCATTCGGTATTTCAAAGCCAATGCCGCACTCTACAAGCTTGACACGACGAAAGTTTTTATCGGTGGGGAATCTGCCGGGGCAGCTGCCGCAATGATGGCAAGTTATGTAGACAAACAGGCCGAAATGAGCATATATCCTATGGCAAATCCCAACAATCCAGTTGGCAGCGCTAGCAATCCCAATGTTGGAAATGAGGTAAATGCAACGATGTGCTTATGTGGCCTGCTACTGGATACAATGGCAATTGAGAAACCAAGCGACCCACCGCTGCTTTGGACACACGGCTCTGCAGATCCTTTAATTCCAATGCCATTGGCTTTTATGATCGTTACGAGAGCGCAAAATATTGGCCTGCCTATTCAAACAAAAATTTATGAAGGTGCTACCCATTGCCCCTGGTATTATGGAAATCCTCAATGGGAAACTTATCTTGACTCTACAATTACAGACATCACCACTTTTCTTTATCCAAAGGTAAGTCCGGTCTTAAATGTAACTGATGAAAAGGATTTGTCATTTAAAATTTATCCAAATCCGGGGACTGAAGATATTTTCATCGAACTTGATAAACAGTATGCAAAAATAAAGATCACAATATTGTCCCCCACAGGCCAAATTAAAAAAGATTGGACTTTTCGAAACAAAAGCAGCCTTCATCTAAACTTAAGAGATTTTACGAAAGGTGTTTATATAATGAAGACAGAAATAGACAAGGTGGTGCTTACAAAAAAAATAGTCATTGGTGGACAGTAGCCTTCGACTTAAACGCTGCTGCTAGCGCGAGCGTCCGCTCGTGCTTTAATAATTCCGGGAGCGGATGTTTGCGCCAGAGAGGGTTTTAAAGGATTACAAATCCTTGATTAGAGCTTCAGGATTGCAAATCCTGAAGAGCGAGCAAATCAGTCAGCAGTGTAATTCGGTTATTCCCATAAAAGAAATTCTATTAAAGTTATTCCTACTTAGCTGACATATCTGATTTCTGCGATTCAATCCAAAGATCAACTTGTCTTTCCAATATTTCCAGTGGCATAGCTCCGCCCCCCAAAATCGTATCGTGAAATGCTCTTATATCAAATTTGTCGCCCAGCGCTTTTTCTGCCTTTTCTCTCAGTTCCTGAATTTTAAGCATGCCTATTTTGTAGGAAGTAGCCTGACCGGGCATTACCATATATCGCTGAACCTCCGCTTTTATGGCTCCGGGTGTGATAGAGGAGTTTTCGGTAAAATATTTTATCCCGTCAGCTTCTGTCCAGCCTTTAGCATGTAAACCTGTATCTACCACCAGGCGAATAGCTCTCCAAATCTCATTTACCAGGCGGCCAAAGTCGTAATACGGATTTTCATATCCACCCATTTCTTTGGCCAGTGCTTCGGCATATAACCCCCAGCCCTCGCTGTAGGCAGTATAATGGCTCTGGGTCCTGAATTGAGGTACAGATTCTAATTCCTGAGCAATAGAAATTTGCATGTGATGCCCGGGATTCCCTTCATGATAAGCCACTCCTTCCAAGGTTGATTTGGGCATAGATGCCATGTCAGAAAGATGAACATAATATATTCCAGGTCGCGACCCATCCGGAGTTCCCGGAAAATAGTGCTGAGGTGCTCCGTCCTGCTCCCTGAAAGCTTCTACCCGCTTCACCACCAAATCAGCTTTGGGAAGGATCCCAAAAAACTCAGGCAATTTCTCATTTATATTATCCAAAACCCTTTCAGATTCATCGAGGTATGCTTGACGACCTTCATCTGTATTTGGAAAGAAAAATTGTTCATCGGTGTTGATGAATTCAAAAAATGACGTAAGGCTGCCTTCAAAACCAACCTGTTCTTTTATAGCCAGCATTTCTTCTTTTATCCTTGCTACCTCTTTCAGGCCGATATTGTGAATTTCTTCCGCAGAAAGATCGGTGGTGGTAGACATCTGTAACATGTGATCGTAATAAGCTTTCCCATTTTTATGTCTGCTCACACCAGTTGGACTCTCTTCTGCAAGCGCCATTTCAGCTTCCAACCAGACAATCAGCGTATCATAGGCTGGTTTAAAATGCTCAATCAAAGCTTTTTCTGATGCGGCTTGGAGCGACTTTACATTTTCAGCATCTATTTTCCCCGCCTCTTCCAGTGCTTTTATTTTTCCATTCATGTCATTCCACAAAGGAGATCCTTTTTCAGCATCTGTAAACGGTTGTCCTTCCAACAGGGCTTTGCTTTGTTTGATTACGGTTTCAAAAGTAAATTTGGGTGGTCTTATATCTTCTGAACCTTGTAACTTACCACGGTCTACCAATTGATTGATGGCTCTGCCAGTTTCCTCAATTCTTGAAATATAGGCGTGCATATCTTCAATGCTATCCACCTTATGAAAATTGATCAAGATATTGGGAAGGCTAGTATGCATTCCACTCATTTGAGAGAAAACGTAATCCAATCGTCTGAATTCTTTATCTTTTTTAAGCCTTTGATACTGATAAACCCACAGGTCGTAAGAAGTTTTCTCCTCTACGCTGAGGCCATCATAATTGAACTTGCTTTCCAGCTCCTCAACACTTTCCGCATACCAGGCCAATTCCTTGTCTTCGCCCGCTTCACTCATATCATCAATCTCGCCATACAAATCTTTCCGACCCAGGATCGTGAGTTGCAGCGGACTCATCTGAAGCGACTCTTCATATTTGACATCTAACCATTCTGTCAAAGACTCGGTTTTAGTGTTTTCAGTCTTTTCCTTTTTTTCATCACCTTGACAAGCAGAAAATAATAAGAAAGAACAGGCGAGAAAGAATAAATTAATAGATTGACGCATAAATAGCTGTTAAAATGATGATATTTTAAGTCACATTGAATGTATGATATTTACAGGAAGTAAATCCGTTGTAATATAATCATTTTCACTATTTTATTACCAACTTTGGATCAAGCAAATATTATGGGGGGCAGTCGTGTATTTTTCTGGGTTAGTCTCTCGTGATGATTCGGCTACGCCAAAGGCATGGCTATGCCAAAGCCAAATCTACACAGGGCGTCCATAGCTATAGCTAGTTTAAATCCGACATTGAGTCTCATTGAAATTAGGGGCTCGTAAAGCAATGTAACTATACAATCCCCTCCAACATTAAAACAGCTGTAACTACTCAGGTAATAGAAAACCGTCATTCCTGGCGAATCCCGAAAGCTTTCGGGAGTAGACCAGGAATCCCCCGCTACGAAGTGCTGGAATAATTTAGCGATTCCGAGTTCATATCAGGGGATTCCGGCCGTGCCAGTCTTGGATATTTACTCCGTGAAGAACTCCATAAATTCCGGAATGACGATATATTATAGTTGCAAACAGCTAATAGCTAATAACTAACAGCTAGTTCTACTTCGGAAGCTCATAATCTATCATCCAGCAAACCCCAAACTTATCTTTAAATGAAGCGAAGTAAGATCCCCAGGGAGCATCAGCAAGTGGCATCTCTATTTCGCCGTCCTGAGCTAGTTTTTCGTATATTTTATCAGCCTCTTGTTTCGATTCTGGGCTTAAGCAAATATAATTGTTGTCGCCTACATTCACCTTCTGATTCATACTCTCAACGCAATCAGACGCCATTAATATAGTATCTTTCGTTAGCGGCAGTGAAATATGCATTATTTTGTTCATGTCGCTCTCGCTGATTTCCACGCCTTCCATCGGCATATCGCGGAAACGGACAACAGCTTTAAATTCTCCTCCAAAAACAGACTGGTAAAAATTAAAGGCTTCTTCGGAATTGCCTCCAAAATTGAGGTATGGGTGTATTGCTTTCATAATTGAAAAAAAAAATATCTCTGCCTACTCTTATGGATTTTCGAATGCTCCCGTTTTTATAGTGGTTCCTGCTCCACTTGTGCATTACAAAAGTAAACAAAAGAATAAAAGCAAATAAGTGCAAATACGCCAACTATAAGGGGCAATTGAGACAAAATTATGGATCAAGAAAAAGTTCCCGGACCTGTTCCTGCCTGCCCCGAACTTGTTTCGGGGGATCCCTCAAAACTACAGCCGAACCCTGCTTTTTCGGGCTTGAAAATGCGCCTCCCCAGAAATATTGCTTGAGACAAAACCAAAGTTGCAGCTTAATATTGAAAAATATTTGGGACGCCCCCACGCTCAAACCCTTCCGAGCACACCGCCGCTATGCGTGTGGCTCGGTCAGCACTTCGTAGTAACACTTACTGATAATATTAAAGATTTGTTGAAAGAGGATTGCGAAAAATCTATTGCTCCTGACTACGGACGGCGCTTTGTTTAACTACTCCAGCTATTCAGTTGCCATTTTAAACCAATCAAAAGCTGCGGTTTTACCTTCACTTCCTTTCACATTGAGCCCTACTCTCACTGCTCTGTCCCAAGGTGGTAGGTAACTTGCGTCGATTGGCTCATCAGCATTTAACGCCTGCCATTCATCTTTATCTGTACTCCAGCTGAATTCCATCTTATCGCCATCCCTCGTAATTAGACGCAACTGAATGACATCTTCTTCAGGAGCTTCTAAAGTTTTATGTATGATTCTTTCTCCGGCTTTTATCGACCATAAAACGACCTCTCTGTCGACTACCGAAACTCCTACCGCATTGTCCTGATCACCTATTGCGGTCAATCCTGCCTGAACGCCTTCTCCCAAAGTACTTAAATTAATAGCAGCAGTAACCTGGTAATCGGCTGATAAGGTCCTTTGCGCCACAAGGTTTCCGAGCTGACCTTCCCCTGCTTGAATAATCAACTGACCATCATTCTCAGGATTTATTTTAAAAGCAGCAGATTTTTCTACCGGCCATTGCCAAGTTTCAGCTAATTCAGACTTATCAAATTCAAAAGTCAAATTCAAATTATCGGGAGCATTTTCTTGGTGCGGTGCATGAGATTGTGCACTGGGAGCATTGTCCTCGAAATGGGGCCAATTATCTTCTCCCCAGGTGATCTTATCCAACAAGCCTTGACGACCCGTGTAAACAAATCCGTCGGTACTGTAGGCATGGTAGAGATAATAATAATTTCCAGTCGTATCGGTTACGACGGACCCATGTCCTGCACATTTCCAAGTCTCATTTTGCTTCATTATTGGATTCTGTTCGTATTTCTCCCAGGGACCCTCCAACTTTTTTGACCTTGCTACGCCTACCCCGTAAGTACACCCGCGTCCACAACACGCATCGCCTGCATAAAAGGTGTAGAAATAACCATTTTTGCGAAGTATATAAGCTCCTTCTACCAAACCGCCCTCCCAGGTCTCCGGATCATTCCGGAACAACTCAAACTTCTCCCCCAGCAATTCGGTACGTGCTTCGTTCATTTTTTGGCCCCACATTGGAGTGGGCTTTCCGACGCTATTTCCATCTTCTTTCCAGATAAGGTGCAGTTCACCATTTTCGTCCCTGATAGGGAAGCCATCAATAGATCCTGCCTCCTGACAAACCAAAGCCCCATGATCTTTATACGGACCTTTGGGATTGGTGGCACTCGCAACTCCTACGCAAAGGTTACCACCCTCCTTTTTGGCGGTGTAGTAGATATAGAAAGTCCCATTTTCATAAGCGATTTCCGGTGCCCAATAATGTGCCTCTGTCCACTCGGGAGCTTCTTCAGGAAAGACATGACCCACTATTTCCCAATCTACCAAATTAGTAGAATGCAGAATAGGGAACAAAGGAGCCCATTCGGAAGAAGTTGCAGTTGCCCAATAATCATTTCCAACCCTCACTACCGATGGATCGGCAAAATCGCCCGGCAACACAGGATTATTGTAAGTAATAATGTTAGCCTCTTCGGCTATTGAAGCTTCTTTCTTATTGTCCGCTTTGTTGCATGAAAAAAGAAAAAACAGGAAGTAGATTCCTATAAATAACAAACTATTAAATTTTCTCATTTTATATTTATTAAAACTGAAGCATAAAGCCATGCTTCATAGTATTTTATTTAGCTGTTCTTGAGTTACTTGTAGTGTCTTATCCGTAATTTTCGAGTTATTTTGTCATGGGCATGCCTTTGGCCAAACATTAAACAAAGGAACATTGCAACAGCTATTTCAAAGATAGTCGTAGTTATAGCTTTGCGTTCTTTGCTTTTTTTAACTTATTTTTCTTTGCGTGAGCCAAAGCTTTCGGCGAAATTTTACTTCTGGCTGTCCAGATTGGGATAATAAAAACTTGGATATTCCATCTCAAGCACAGCTTTATCATCAAAAGAAAGATTTATGATGGCTGTTTTTCGGGGTGCTACCGCCTCATCTGATTGATGGGTATGAAATACATAGATTAACTTGCCGTTTTCATCTTTCAGAAAATCTCCATGCCCGGTTCCATTTACCTTCAAATCTTTCCGGGTAATTATAGGATTTCCATCGAACTTCTCCCATGGTCCCAAAGGATGGGAGCTCACTGCATACCCTACTCCATAATCGATGTTTCTAAAATCGTTGGCAGAATAAATTAAATAATAAAGGCCATCTTTTTTTAATACAGAAGGCCCTTCTGCAACTGGCCACGAAACATTTTCTGTGTTTTCCCAAGGTTCCTCCGCGCTTATACATTCTACCAAAGTTTCTTCCTTTATCCCACTAAGATCATCTTCCATTTCTGCTACAAATATTCTGTTTCCATCCTTCAGTCTCACATGGTATAAATATTTCTTACCATCGTCATCCATGAAAACAAAGGGATCAATTTGCTTTACAGGAGCAGCTAAAGCTTCCTTTTTTGCCTGCTTAAACGGTCCCAAAGGGCTGTTGCTTTCTGCAATAGCTATATTTTCATTGGCAGTATAGGCCATATAAAACTTATCCCCATAAACGAATACCTGCGGTGCCCAGAAACCTTTGTCTCCGAAAACGTTCGTCTTATGCAAAGCATAACCATCGGTTGCTCCCTTTGGGCCCTCCCAATTCTCTAAATCTGTAGAGGTATAAACTGTAAAACCATTGTTTACATTTTGATCCACCGTGCCATACAAATAATAGATCTTGTCATGGAAGAATATTGTAGGGTCTGCAAGATTGATTTCTCCGGCACTATCGCTCATGCTTTGGGGCTTCGCTTCCGACACCAAAAACAAAACAATAAAAAAGGTGAGAAAGACTCCTTGTAATTCGCACAAGCTGCTGTAATTTTTCATTTGCATTCTTTTTTCGATTATTTTTTTTTCAAGTTTCGCAACATCCGTTTTGTCACAATTTTTGCTTCAAAAGGCAAAAATTCCGCCAAAACTACATCCTACCTTTTAATTAACCACGGGTTAAAACCCGTGGCTAATCACATTTGACCCCGCTGGGGTCAGGTGCAGAAGTTTTTAAGGTTTCTGAAATGGAAAACACTAATCCTGCTTTTAACAAGACTGGGGAGGCTTATCCACCTCTCAACTTCATTAAATCAATGTGCGAAACTCAAGTTTTTAATTATTAAAAGCCAAAGATCCTAATTTCTTTCACGTCCTCGTTTTGACATTTCTTTACTCTTTTCTATTTTTTTGAAAAATAAATTATTAACCTCGGCCTTCCCCAAAGAAACAGGGCTTAAATCATTTAATTTTCAATGTGTTTTACCAATATTACCTCATTCACACAACCCCTATTATTGTAATTTTAATGTGTGCCAGGTAAAAGGCTGTTTATCATCATTGCCCGAAATATTTTCTTTATAATCCGCTGTTGCTTTTCCACTATTTTCAGTGAGCCTGATATTCAAGCCAATGCGACTATCGCGATCAGGTCTTCCCCCTAATAAGGTCCAGGGGATTGCCAATTCCTGTCGATAACCATTATCAATTATTTTAGAGGACGATAATATTGCATCGGGACTTTCCCGAACTTTCCACTTTCCGCTATTTCCCTCGCTAAAATTAATATGCCCGTTAGCAGTTAAAAAAAATCGAAAAACTTCTTTATCGGGAGCCTCCAATGATTTATTCATAGGATCCAAAAAGATGGTAATGCCGTCATTTTCTTCCGGATCTGTTGCTGTAGTTACCACGTTGATATCTTCTACATTGGTAAGAACATACAAGTAGGTATTGTCATAGGTTATGTTGCTTAACGCTTGCGTGAGGCTGTGATGGCCGATAAATACCGGGAACGAATCTTGCCAAATAGCTTCGTTGGCCTCACCATCAACCCCTATTGTTGTTTGAGCAGCCATAATTTCGGGGATTACATGACCCTTGATCATCCAAACTTCTGTTTTATCGCCGCCAGAATAGGCATTTGTACTTGTAAGGGCGATTACACTATTATCTTTTAATACCGCCAAACTGTTCCATAGCCCCGACCTGTTCTCCGGAATCAAAAAAGGAGAAGTTTTCCGGTTAAATTCATAAGCTTCAGAATTTCCAATCACAACTTTCATCTCGGCCGTTCCTATGTCATTTGGCCGCCCTTCCGTGCCTTGATAGGAAAGAATGGTCTCACCTGTTCGAAGCTGCCTTAGGTAAGGCGCCCCCGCATAATAAAAATCGTTGATCTTCTCTGCTAATGCGTATGTGCGGTTTTTACTTGACCCGCCTACAGGCTCAGACCAGTTTTCGGCAATTGTATTTCTGATGATGTAAGGCTTAAAATTGTCGAACCCATTGTCTTCGATGGCCACTACAATTTCCTCAGTATCTGCAAGCAAAAGCGGCGACGGCATTCCATCTCTTGAACCTGCTCTAAAACTGACTATTTC
>CAMPJM010000137.1 GCA_946886805.1 uncultured Flammeovirgaceae bacterium
AACCCAAGCGGAATGGTAACCAATTTTAAAGACAAGGGGGATCATTATATTTTGAATGGTGCTAAAATGTGGATTTCCAATTCTCCTAAGGCTCAAGTAGCAGTAGTTTGGGCAAAAAATGAAGCGGGACGAATTCATGGACTCATTGTAGAACGTGGTATGGAAGGTTTTTCTACCCCCGAAACCCATGGAAAATGGTCTTTGAGGGCAAGCACCACAGGTGAACTGGTTTTTGATAACGTAAAGGTGCCAAAGGAAAATCTGTTGCCAGGAAAAAACGGCCTGGGCGCTCCTATGAACTGCCTTGATTCAGCGAGATATGGAATTGCATGGGGAGCTGTTGGTGCAGCAATGGATTGCTACGATTCTGCAAAAAGATATGCCTCGGAACGCATTCAGTTTGATAAACCGATTGGTTCTTTTCAGCTAATTCAGAAAAAGCTGTCGGAGATGCTCACGGAAATCACAAAAGCGCAACTGCTTAACTGGAAATTAGGCAAGATGATGAATGAAGGAAAAGCTACAACTGCACAAATATCCCTGGCAAAACGTAACAATGTGGAAATAGCATTGAAAATCGCCAGAGAAGCCAGGCAAATTCATGGGGGAATGGGCATCACCGGCGAATATCCCATAATGCGTCATATGATGAACCTCGAATCAGTGGTAACCTATGAAGGAACGCACGATATTCACTTATTGATTTTAGGGCAGGAAATTACGGGCATTCCTGCGTTTGCTTAAAGAAATTATAATTATAAATAACAAATTATAGATTATAGATTATAGATTATAAAGTTAAACACAATTTGCAATTGGCTTTGTCTACTACGGCATGAAAATTGAATAAAACCAAGCAAATATTGCTTCTAATGAAACTATTGAAATTTCTGCTTATAATAATGTTTGCTGTTGTATCCGTCCCTGTTTTAGCACAAGTTCAAGATTATGATCCGCACCGTTACATAGAATGGAATGAATTTTACAAGCTCAGTTGGGACAATTTTGAAAATACTGTTTCAGACGACACCTTCGGAGATGCAGGAACCGCGGTGAAAATTATAGCAAAACCTTATTTCGTCGGCAAAAGAATAGAATACAATGTACTTCCCCTATTTGACAGAAAAAAATCCTGGGTTTATGAAAAAGATCCCGATCTTTTAGCGCACGAGCAGCTTCATTTCGATATTGCGGAATTGTACGCTAGAAAAATCAGGAAAAAAGTTGCAGCTCTACAGGCAGAAAACAACAAAGACCTGGGCTACTATAATACTGAAATCAATAAGCTGCTGTTGGAAAGTAATGAGATGGATATGCAATATGATATGGAAACCCTTCATGGAGGCATAAAAGCAAAGCAAATGGAATGGAGGAAAAAGATTGATAAGGAACTAAAGGCTTTAGAAGGATTTAAAAAGCAAAAGAAGGTGATTGGGAAAAACTAGGTTATGCTACAAAATGCAACTGGAGAAATATTCATCTAAGAACTTCACTAATTCGTCGCTGTTAGATCGGCTAAAATTTATTTATTAACTTTTGCAGCTATAATAAATTTCTCTGTCAATGCTCTTTACCATTTTTCAACTGTACGTAGAAGCTGGAAAACAGGCTCGCAATCATGAAGACAGTCGGTGGAAAATATTCAAGACTTTATTACTCCTCTATTTTAAGTCAAAATTTTCTAAAGACAGCGACAAGATTCTTCATAATGTCAGCAACTTTTCTGTTTATAGCTATGACTACCCCACATTAATAGAGTTGTACAGGGAAATCTTTTTGGCCAAAATCTATAAACCTGCTCTAATCAGAGACAATCCTCTTGTAATAGACTGCGGTGCAAATATTGGCATGTCCGTTTTATTTTTTAAAAAGTTGTATCCAAAAAGCGAAATATTAGCTTTTGAAGCTAATCCTTATTCATTTTCTTTATTAGAATTGAATATGGAAATCAATAATATTAAGGGCGTTCAATTGTTTAATTGCGCCTTAAGTGAAAGAAATGAACCGGTAAATTTTTATGTGCCTGATCACAGAGGTAGTTTAAATGCCTCTTCAATTAAGGGCTATAACAGTGGCATTAAAATTTCTGTTCAAGGTCAAATGCTTTCCGGCTTTCTCAACAACAAAAAAATTGACTTCTTGAAAATTGATATAGAGGGAGCTGAAAATAAAGTAATTGAAGATTTACGTCGCCACAATATTTTGAATTCCGTGGACGAAATAATTATAGAATACCATTACCAAATCGATGGATCTGCTACACAATTAGAAGATTTTCTTTTGAATTTTGAAAATTTTAATCTTTTGAAGCAATGTTCTTACCCCGAATCAATAGACGGAAGAAATTGCAACGTAATTTTGCATTTTAAAAACAAAAAGTTCTAGGGTGTTGGCTTGTTTTCAAATCACATCACTATTGCGGATTTCTTATTTCCCAAACCTATGAACTACTTATGACTGATAAATCAAAATCTTAACTAATTTTGCCAGTCATTGACCAAGTTTGAAGGTTAATATCACAATTTCCCAAAATGCCAGATATGAACATTGCAATAATTGGAGGAGGTGCAGCTGGTTTTTTCGCCGCAATTTCTTGTAAACAACGCCACCCTAAAGCGCAGGTTACGATTTATGAAAAATCGAATAAGCTTTTAGCAAAGGTGAAGGTTTCGGGAGGAGGCCGTTGTAATGTTACGAACGCTTGCTTTAATAACTCACTTTTTTCAAAACACTACCCACGCGGAGAAAAGCAGTTAAAAAAAGCTTTTCAACAATTTGATTCCAGATCCACTGTAAACTGGTTTGAAAGCAAGAGCGTAACCTTGGTAGCGGAACCGGATGGAAGAATGTTTCCCTCTACAAACGATTCTCAGACAATTATTGATTGTTTATTAAAGGAAGTTAACAGACTTCAGATACGGATATTCACCAATATGGCTGTCACTTCATTTATAAGCAAGGGTACTGGCTTTACCTTAAATTTGAAGAACAATGATTCGATACGGTGCGATAAGGTAATTATAGCATCTGGAGGAAGTCCAAAAATCGAGGGGTTTGAATGGATTAAAGCGTTTGGTCACGAAATTATACCCCCCGTTCCTTCTTTGTTTACTTTCAATATGCCTTCGGAAGGCATAAAAAGTTTAATGGGCGTTGTAGCCGATCCTGTTTCCATTAAAGTCCAATCCAGTAGACTTTCGAGCCAAGGACCCTTGCTGATAACCCACTGGGGAATGAGCGGTCCTGCCGTGTTAAAGCTCTCTGCCTGGGGAGCCAGAGAATTGGCCGATAAAAATTATCAGTTTAATATCCAGGTAAACTGGCTTGGTAACATAAATGAAACGCAGCTTAGAGAACATTTGAAGGATCTTCTGGATGAGGTAAAAAACAGGAACATAGGAAATAAGAATCCTTTTCAATTACCTAACAGGCTGTGGGAATTCCTACTGCAAAAGACAGAAATCAATCCTGATCAAAAGTGGTTTGAAGTAGGGAAAAAGAACCTCAACCGACTGATCAATAACTTATTAAACGACACCTACAGCGTTTCAGGCAAAACCACCTTTAAAGAGGAGTTTGTTACTTGTGGGGGCGTAAGCTTGCAGGAAATCAACTTTGATACGATGGAAAGCAAAAAATGCCCTGGGTTATATTTTGCCGGAGAGGTATTAGATATTGATGGAATTACAGGAGGTTTTAACTTTCAGGCCGCTTGGACCACTGGGTATATAGCCGGAAAGCTTGGTCATGGAAATTAATCTGTTGTTCAGCCAAAATCCTTATTCCGCGTTTTCACACCTTGAGTTTTAGAAGAAGGCACCTACGGAGCGTATTTCTCATTATTTATTTTTTCTACAAACAGGATGCCCCCGCTGGGGGCAGAGGGCGGCGCTTAACCTAGAGATTGTGAAAATAGGTTGCGTATCAGCCTATGGTCCCGTATGCGCCAAACATTTCGTACCTACTGCACGCTTTTCGATAATTCTATTTTTTCTACAAATATTGAGTACCTCCGGCACTCTAATTCTCTTAGCTTAATGGCTGGGGGTAATGGTAATTTTCGATTCACAGCGAACATTCGAACAGGCTATGACTTTCAACTTTCAACCTCGAACCTAAAACTTTAAACCTTGAACTATGAACTTTAAACTTTAAACCTTGAACCATGAACGGTAAAAACATCACTCCCCTCTCACATAGGCTTTAACCGTAAGCACTTTTACGTGTTCCGTAGGATCATTAGAAAAGACACTGATTAATTTTTGCTGCGTTCCCGTGGTGGGCGTTATATGAAATTTTACAAATAGCTTTGCTGAATCCCCAGGCAGGATAATAGAATGGTCATTTCTTATGTCTATACAGTCACAATTTGTTCTGATCTCCTCCAATTTTAAAGGCTGTTTCCCTTTGTTATAAATTGTAAATTCAGTGTTGAGGGTTTCGTTTATATTGACATTTCCAAAGTCTTCAATAGTTTTGTCCACACCCAGGCTTGGTAATAATGCCAAATCCGCTTTTGCGATTGGTTCAAAATAATCCAACACAGTGGCAAAAATGTTAAATTCCTTTACTGAATCTACAGGCTCATAAGTGTACAGGGTCACATTATCTGAAGTATATCCAAGCCTGCTTAAGCTGGCATCATAAGTAATGCTAATAAAACCAACCTCGCCAGGATTTATTGCCTGAGGTTGGTAGGAAACCGTAATATGTTTTGGCCCCAAATTACTTCCGGTAAACGCTATAATCTTGTCTGTACTATTATATGCTTCTATATTCTTTGTTACGGGTTTTTCATGGGTAATATTGCCAAATTGCAAGGAGTTTTTCTTGAATCGGAGTCCGCCAATTTTTACAGGGTATTGACTTGCCAAGTCCCCAGGCTTTGGCAACACCATTCCTTCAATAGTAAGGACTGTCACCGCTTGTTTGCCATTCGATGTTACAGTTACTGTTTTATTGAAGGCTCCCGGCCGGTTTGTAGGGTCATAAGCGACTTGTATAAAACCTCTTTTTCCAGGCATAATAGAATCTGTGGTCCAGGTAGGAATAGTACATCCACAGGACGCTTCTACATCTGATATTACCAGAGGATCTACCCCTCTGTTGCTGAATTCAAAGTTTATCTTAACCTCTCCACCGAATTCTTCTATTTTTCCAAAATCGTGCTTTACTTTAGGAAAATAAATCAAAGCTTTGTTTTCCTCTTCGGTTATCTCCAGGCTTTCTTCATCTTGCTGCCCTAGAAGTGCTAAAGGCAAAAAGGAAACTATAAATAGGAAGTAAATTTTCTTAATCATTACGAGTGGTTTTTTAAGGAATGAAATTCAAAAACAAATTTCGTTAGCAAAGAGTAACGTAAAAACAATCAATGCTTTATATAAAATCTTTAAGCTTGTAAATTGACAAAATAAGATCCTAACAAACAACTGCATTTTGTCACAATTATTACACACTCTAAATTTCTTATTATATTGCGGAGAGTATTCAGAACCCAAAATCTTTCTGATAAATTTATATATTTTATGTCAAGAATTCTTACAGGTATCCAAAGTTCAGGGAAACCGCATTTAGGTAATTTATTGGGAGCCATAATCCCTGCTATTAATCTCTCCAGGATCGCAGATAATGAATCCCTTTTTTTTATAGCAGATCTGCATTCCTTAACCACCATAAAGGATGCTGAAACCAGGATTCAGAATGTAAATTCTGTTGCGGCTGCGTGGCTCGCATTTGGCTTTGATACAGATAAAGATATATTCTACAGACAATCCAGAATTCCGGAGGTTTGTGAACTCAGTTGGTACCTCAATTGTATCACACCTTACCCCATGCTTACCAATGCACATTCTTTTAAGGACAAATCCGAAAGATTGGCAGACATTAATGCTGGACTGTTTACCTATCCGGTACTCATGGCTGCAGATATTTTGCTTTATGACGCGGAGTTTGTTCCCGTAGGAAAAGATCAATTGCAGCACTTAGAAATGACCAGGGACATAGGAAGCAGCTTTAATCACCGATATGGTGAGACTTTTGTTATTCCTGAAGCAAAAATTGACGAGACCATAATGACTATTCCCGGGATCGATGGCCAGAAAATGAGCAAGTCTTACAATAATTTCATCGACATATTTTTGCCTGACAAAGCTTTAAGAAAAGTAGTGATGTCTATTATAACTGACAGCACTCCTCTTGAAGAGCCAAAGAACACGGAAACCTGCAATGTTTTTGCTTTGTATAAGCTTTTAGCCGATCCGGAACAGGTTCAGCAAATGCAAAGTAACTATGAAGGAGGAAATTATGGTTATGGCCATGCTAAACAAGCCCTTTATGAAGTGATTATCGACAAATTTCAGGAAGAAAGAAAAGCTTATAATTATTATATGGAAAATCCGGAAGTGTTAAATAAAAAGCTGGAGGAGGGGGAAGAAAAAGCACGTGTAATTGCCAGAGAAACCCTTAGAAAAGTGAGGGCAAAGTTAGGATACGAATAGGTAGTAATATGGTTCTTTCGAGGTGGCAAAAGCGAGCTTTGCCCCCTTGAAAAACACCAACCAGTTATCAGTAATCAGCGATCGGTAATCTGTAATCGGTGAGCAGCAATCTGTAATCTGTAATTTATAATTTATAATCTATAATTTCATTCTCATTTCGCTTTCCAAACAACCTCCTGCCCCTTGTTTTTAACATTTAAAATCAACCTGGTTGGCCCTGGAACCAATACAAGTTTACTTATGGCATCCGGATAATCATCTACTTCCACAATTACTCCTTCGTCAATATCGACATCATAATGAATGGAACCATCTTCGTTCTTTCCTTTTGCTATATACTTATTAGCCAAGTAAGCTATCGGTAACAATACGTCCGTATCAGGACAAAATTCATCATGAACTTCGTTTAAACCATCTTCGATATAATCCCCATATTTTTCTAAAAAATCATCCTCCTGATCATGAAGCTCTTCCTCAATTTTATCATAATTCTCATCATTATAATTTAACACACTGAGTTCATTTTTCATTTTCACCAATGATGCAAGCTCACGATCTAATTCTACAATATTCATATTTTTTTATTTTAAGAACACAAAGCTCAAAAGTCTGTTTTTAACATCCAAGAAAAAATAACACTAAATCACAAAAAGGTGTTTAAATTTTATAAGTAAAGAGAAACGGTTTATTTTTACAGTAACTTATATTTTTTAATTCTTATGACAGATCAAGATTTTTTACCTTTAAACGGGACAGATTTTATAGAGTTTTATGTAGGAAACGCCAAGCAGGCAGCCGTCTTTTATCAGGCAACTTTCGGTTTTGAACTAAGAGCATATGCAGGCCCTGAAACAGGAGTTAAAGACAGAGTTTCTTATATGGTGCAGCAAGGGAATATAAGACTTGCATTAACTGCCGGCTTAAGGGCAGATTCACCAATAGCCCAACACGTTCAAAAGCATGGGGATGGTGTAAAGGTATTGGCTTTGATGGTAGACGATGCCAGTAAGGCCTTTAAGGAAACCATTAACCGTGGTGCACGATCAATAAACGAACCTACTATTTTAAAAGACGAACATGGCTCAGTAACAATTGCTTCGATAGGCACTTATGGGGAAACTATTCATACATTTGTAGAAAGAAATGACTATAGAGGTCCGTTTCTGCCTGGCTATGCGCCTAAAGCTAGTACATTAAAAACGCCATCATTAGGATTAAAACATATTGACCATTGCGTGGGAAACGTTGGATGGGGCGAAATGAATAAATGGGTGAAATTTTATGAAGAAGTAATGGGGTTTAAGCTCCTGATTACTTTTGATGATAAAGATATTAGTACCGAATACACAGCATTGATGTCGAAGGTGGTATCAAATGGCAACGGCTACGTAAAATTCCCCATTAACGAACCAGCGGAAGGTAAGAAGAAATCACAGATAGAAGAATTTATCGATTTCTACAACGGCGCCGGCGTGCAGCATATCGCCATTGCTACGGATGATATAATTTTTACGGTTAATGAGCTCAGAAACCGTGGTATTGAATTTCTGCAAGTGCCGAAAACCTATTATGCTGATTTGCTAGACCGGGTCGGCGATATCGATGAATCCTTAAAAATCCTAGAGGATCTTAATATTTTAGTGGACCGTGATGAAGAAGGATATCTTCTACAGATATTTACTAAACCAGTAGTGGATAGACCAACCGTTTTTTATGAAATAATTCAAAGAAAAGGTGCAAAGTCTTTCGGAAAAGGTAATTTTAAAGCGTTATTTGAAGCCATAGAAAGAGAACAAGAGTTGAGAGGCACGCTGTAAATTCGTAAATTTGTTTTGCAGAACAAAAAAACCTTAAAGGTTTGGAGATCCGTATGAAATCTGAGCTTCGTTAAAAACAAATTAGAGCCTTTTATGCTGATTTAACAAACCATTTTCTTATTTTCAAACCTTCATTGAAGCTGCTAATAAGACGCGCTCTTATACTCCTCAATAAATTTATTAAACCATTTTTTAGAATAAAGACAAACTACACACATGGATAATGCCTTAAAAGAGAAAGCCCAAAGCTGGTTAAACAGCAACATCGACGAAGAAACGAGAAAAGAAATCACAGAGATGTTAAAAGCAGATGATGGGGAAATTACGGAAGCCTTTTATAAAGATCTAGAATTTGGAACCGGCGGACTTAGAGGTATTATGGGCGTTGGCTCTAACCGAATAAACAAGTACACTATCGGAATGGCCACTCAAGGCTTGTCTAACTACTTATTAAAAACCTATCCGAACCAGAACATAAGCGTTGCCATAGCATGCGATAGTCGAAATAACAGTCAATATTTTGGAGAAATAACAGCGGATGTTTTTTCAGCCAACAATATTAAAGTTTACTTTTTCGATAAACTAAGACCAACCCCGGAATTATCTTTTGCTATACGTCATTTTGGTTGCCAAAGCGGCGTGGTAATTACAGCCTCTCACAATCCCAAAGAATATAATGGGTACAAAGCCTATTGGAATGATGGTGCTCAAATCACCCCTCCTCACGATAAAAATGTAATTAAAGAGGTAGAAAAAATCCAGGGAATAAATGACGTGAAATTTGAAAGAAATGAAGAATTAATTCAAATAATAGGAACGGAAGTAGATGAATTATATTTAAAGGCACTGCTAAAACTTGGCGTTTC
>CAMPJM010000138.1 GCA_946886805.1 uncultured Flammeovirgaceae bacterium
TACAAAGCTGTGTTTTTTGCTATCTCTTCCGGAGTTTTATTTTTTTATGGCCAAAAAATAAGAAGGAACAAGGCCCACAATGTTTACAGCCATACTGCGTTAAACCTGTTGGGAATTATGACTTCCGCAGTAGCATTAGGTTATTTTGGTATTGTATTTGGAAACGGTGAAGGTCACTTTTCCGTATTCATTTTTATAGCCGCAGGACTATATGGAATTTTAGGCTTTCGCTTCAAATCAAAAATGCTTTGGATTACCTCATTGCTTAGTTTCCTGATTTGGTATGGTGTGGAAACGTCCTATTTATCCAATTGGCAACCTTTTTTTCTTGGTATGAATATAATAGTACGTTTTATACCATTTTGCCTTCTGGTGATAGCAGTTCTATTTTTTATAAAGAATTACCAGCCGATAAAAAACTTTTACAACGAATCCCTGGTTTTCTTCAGTATTAGCTTTTTTGGTGCACTCTGGTTAGCCTCTATCTTTGGTAACGAAAGCAGTCTTGCTTCGTGGTCAGCAGTAAGTCAAACTAACTTCCTTTATTGGAGTGCAATATTTTTCCTTACCTCTCTTATTTCGATTTGGATAGGGATTAAATACAGGCAAAATATTTTTAGAGAACTAGGTATAATATTTCTCATTATCAATTTTTATTCGAGGTATTTTGAATTCGGGTGGGAAATGTTTCACCCCACAGTGTTTTTTGCATGTTTAGGTTTATCTTTTTGGTTCATTGGAAAAAAAGCTGAAAAAATATGGACACTGAGTGATTTTAAAAAATCTTAACGATTAACAGAGGTTTTTTAATTTTGGAGATCGTTTTCTTGAAATTTAATGTTATAACTCCAGCTATATCAAAATGAAAAATAATCCTAATATAAAAGCTAAAATAATTATTGGTTATAGTTTGTCTATAATCATTATTATTGCGAGCGGCTTTATTACCTACCATAGCTTTACAAGGCTATTAAACTCCGTTGAGGTTCTTTCTAAACCAGACAGGAAGCTTATCAGGCTAAACCATATGATCACTGATATTTCGGAAACAGAAAGAAACCTGCGCTCTTATATATTAAGTGATAATAAAGAACACCTTGAATCTTACGAAGCTAAACTGGATAGCATCAAATTAAACCTCAATATCTTAAAGTCAGAATCAGCAGATGAACCAGGGCAATTGATAAAGTTGGATTCTATCGGCATATTGTTAAAAGCTAAATACGACGCCCTTGATGATCTTGGTATATTACAAAAGAGAAGCTCCACTTTTTCATCAAAAGCTCTTAAAAGGATTAGAGCAACTCCTATAGACTCTGCTAAATTTGATACAACCCTTCTCACCTACACCGAAACTATAAAGCATATACAGCCTCCGCCTGAAGTAGTTGTGGAAGACGATGAAAATGAGGAGAACAATTCTGATGAGAGGGGGATATTTAATGCGATAAAAAATTTATTCAGTAGTAAAAAAGAAGTTGATGAACCTGAAGAAGGCGTAGAAGAGAATCAGGAAATCGAAGGATTTTACACAGAGACGAAGGTGACTGTAGACACAAGCGTTGTTTCTTCTTATAAAACTGATACTGTTGTGGCCAATATAAGAAAGATATTGGCTGATATGCAGAAAAAAGAAACTGCCCTAAATCAACTCTTAACATCCAAGCAACTGGAAATATTAGAGCAGGACAAGCTTATAATGAATAAGCTACGGATCTTGTTGACCGATCTGGAAAGAGCGGAAATATTAAATGCCGAAAAACAAACCCAGGAGGCTAAAAAAATAGCGGGAAAATTTTCTTTTACTATTCTGGCAATAGGGATTTTTGGTCTGCTAGCGGGAACAACGTTTCTTTTACTTATTATTCACGATATTAATAAAAGTAATTATCTAAAAGTTCAACTAGAAAAAGCAAAAGAAAAAGCAGAATTTCTGGCCAAAGTAAAGGAAGAATTTCTGTCGAATATGAGCCATGAAATAAGGACTCCTTTAAATGCTATTTTAGGATTTACAGAACAGCTCCTAATGACGCCATTGCAAAAAACTCAAAATGAATATTTACAATCTGTTCACCAGTCCTCTACCCACCTACTTTCAACTGTAAATGACATACTTGATTATTCTAAAATAGAAGCGGGTAAATTAACGATAGAAAAAATCCCTTTCAAGCTTCGGCAGGTTATTGAAGAGGTACATTCTCTGTTCAGATTAAAGGCGGAGGCCAAGAACCTTTCTTTTAATTATTTTGTCGATGAAGACTGTCCAAAAGGAGTTTTAGGAGACCCGTTTCGTCTTAAACAGATTCTTTTCAACTTATTAGGAAATGCATTAAAATTCACTGATACCGGAAGTATTAACATTATTTGTAAGTGTCAGAAATCTTTTACCTCTCCAAAAAGAATTATATTAAGCATTACCATTAAAGACACCGGCATTGGCATAAGGAAAAATAAAATTGCTAAGATTTTTGAGGGATTTCAACAAGCTGACAGCAGTACTACTAGAGAATATGGAGGTACCGGGTTGGGGCTTACTATTTGTAAAAACCTCGCCAAACTTCAAAATGGAAAACTGGAAGTTGAAAGTGAAGAAGGGAAAGGATCTGCCTTCACTATCGTTTTACCTTATGAAATATGTGAGATAAAAGAAGAAATCGTACTTCAAAAAAAACCAACTATTGCAAAAAACATTCTTGAAAATTTGAATATTTTGATGGTTGACGACGATGCAATTAACCTGCTTCTGTTGAACACAATTTTAAAAAAATATGCGGCAGAAACAGTAGAAGCTAAAAACGGTACCGAAGGTTTGGAAAAACTAGTGACGAATAAATTTGATCTGATCATAACAGATATCCAAATGCCAAAAATGAGCGGGTTTGAATTTACAAAAGAGCTGCGGTCATTGAACAATAATCAAAACGCTAACATTCCTGTATTCGCATTATCAGCCCATGTTACGAATAAAGAAATTGATCAGGCGGAACGATCGGGAATAACTGAAATACTTTCTAAGCCTTACAAAGAGGCTGCTCTATTAGACAAAATTATTGAGGTGCTAGGCTTGTCCAATAAGTATGAAGCCAGCAATTCTTCAGAATCCTCAGAAAACGTTGAAATAGCAATTCTGGAAGAAGTTGTTTGCGATAATGCACAACACGAGGTCGACTTTAGTGGCTTCGATAATTTTATTAAAGGAGATAAAAATGCCCTCATAAATTTATTAAACACCCTAGTGAGTGATCAAAAAAAGAATGTCAAGCTCTTAAGGAAACACCATAAATTAAAAAATTATGACGACTCGGCAGCGCTTGCTCACAAGATGAGAGCTTCGTTTGCTTACTTAAAAGCAGAGGATGTGGTCAGGAAACTAACTAATTTGGAAACTGGATTGAAAGATTCTACTAATAAAGAGGTTTTTGATGAGATTCCCGTAATTTCAAATGATATCGAAAAAATTATAGAAGCAATAGAAACTTCAATTGAAAAACTTCGGTCCGATGTCTTTCAATCTACCGATGCGATCTAATATTCTTCTATATCGTAAAGCTTGAGTTTGTTGTAAAGCGTTTTCCGATCTATATTTAAAGCTTTGGCGGCTTTTGATTTGTTGTATTTAAATTGCTCCAATGCATTTATAATCATCTCTTTTTCAACCTTCTGGTGTACGTCCTTCAAATTATTGCTTTCGTGACCGGCTGCATGGTCATAATCATGCGTTAAATTTAAATAACCCGATATTTCTTCCGGCAAAACGTTGGTTTCTATCGTTTTATTCTGAGTCAGAAGCACAGCTCGTTTAATAACATTTCTCATCTCTCTGAGATTTCCTGGCCAGCTATAATTAGAAAAAATTGCTTGCACTTCCTCAGAGAAACCTTCTATGTTTTTTTCCAACTCCTTGTTAGCCTCATCCAAAAAGTACTTGGCAAACAACATTATGTCCGTACCTCTTTTTCGCAAGGGGAAAACTTCAATCTTGAATTCATTAATCCTGTGATACAAATCTTCTCGAAACTCACCCCTTTTCACGGCATCCGAGAGATCCTCGTTTGTCGCCGTTATAATTCGCACATCAACTGAAATATCTTTGTCGCCCCCTACTTTTCTAATCTTTTTTTCCTGGATTGCCCTTAGTAGTTTTATCTGTATTTCATAGGACAAGTTCCCGATTTCATCTAAAAATAAGGTTCCCTTATGAGCGGCTTCAAATTGACCCTGCTTATCGCTTACGGCGCTAGTAAAAGATCCCTTCACGTGGCCAAACAATTCACTAGCCGCTAAATCCTTTGACAAAGCACCGCAATCCACGGCCACAAAAGGCATGTCCTTTCGTTTGCTTTTATCATGGATTAGCTTGGAAATATACTCTTTACCCGTACCACTTTCGCCCAAAACCAAGACAGACATTCCTGTTGGGGCTACCAACGAGATATATTCTTCAATTTTTTCAGCTACGCTGCTTTCACCTGTTAAATATTTAAACCCAGGAGCAGAAGTAGGCTTTACCTTCCTTTTCTCGGAATTGGTACGCTTATAAAGGGTATCTAAAAGTTCCTCGGGATCCAAGGGTTTTGTTATATAATCATATGCCCCGGCTTTTATAGCGCTGACGGCAGTTTTTATATCAGCATATGAAGTCATTAATAATATCAGCGAATTTCCATTAATTTCCTTAATCTTTTTCAGCAGGTCTACTCCATTATAATCAGGCAGTCTTAAATCGACTAAAATAACATCAAAAACTTTGTTGCGGATTTCCTTCAGAGCTTCTTTGCCAGATGGAGATTGCGTAACAGTAAAATTGTTCTTCTCCAAGAATGTTTTCAACATTAAATTAAAGGTAATATCATCATCGATAATCAACACATTTCCCATAAAGAAGCGATAAATAACGTTATTTTAATAGTTGCTACTAAGATAACTTTTTAACGCTAATATTAATACATTGTTCTTTATCAATCCGTTTTTTACATAAAAAAACACCAACCTTCTCAGGTTGGTGTCCTAATAGAATTAAAATTACTATGAATAAATAAACTTAACCTATTTATTCATAATAGACAATCCCATATTAATATTGAGACTCTTGTGATTCTATTATCTGGCCTTCTTCATTGAATTCTACTACTGTTGATTGGCCATCGTTAGACAATAAATGTACTTCATAAGATTTTGACTCTGCACTTACGCCAGTTGCATCTGTTGCCTGTTCTTTTACTTTATATACTTCAGACACTGTCATGTCTGCATATGCTCCAGCACTTAGGGCATCAGTTACAGCTGCAGGTAGATCAGCTTCTTCTATTTGCTCTCTACCACTTTGATCTAAATCCGAAGGTGCGCCCATCTCAGTTTGAGATTGATTTTCTACATCTTCTTGTTGACCCATGTCTTGCGCCATAACGGCTGTAAAACCAAATAATGCGATACCGAATGTTAACAAACCTTTTTTCATGATAAAAATATTATAGTGTTAATTAAAAAATCTTGTTGTTTGTTATATGTTAGAAGAAAAAGCATGCCAGAAATCAAAATTCACTTAAAACACTCATAATCAGACCATCATTAACTATAATTCAAACGTGGGCTAAGATTATTTGTAGTATTTTGCCACACTTTGGGAAAAGGCTCTACAAATGAAAAGGTCTTCCTTGAGCTGCCTTTTTGCGCTCCTAATTGTAGCGTATTATTCACATTGCGAAGTAAAAGTTAATAGCTTAAACCCGATCCCATCAACAAAAAAGCACCAGCTATAAAACGGATGCTTCTCCTATATAAATCGTGGTACTAAAACTTACCCTGCTACAAGTCCTTAATTTGGCCTTCTTCATTAAAATAAACTATAGTGGACAGGCCGTTGTCGGTTTCCAAATGAATCTCGAAAATTTCGGCACCAGTTTCAGAAGTTTGGTCTTCGACCCGGTACGCTTCTGAAATCTCCATCGATGAAAACTCGCCAGTAGCCAGAGCCTCACTTACCGGTGCCGGTAACTCGGCTTCTTCTATATGTTCCCTACCACTTTGATCTAAGTCCGAATCAGGGACACCCATTTCTGTTTCAACTGGTGATAGAACTTCTTCCTGAGGTTGTCCCATATCCTGTGCTGAAACTGTAGCAATTACCATAAAGGACAAGCAACAACATAAAAATATCTTTTTCATAATAGTGACATTTAGTAAAATCTATTACTTCAATTTAACAAAAAAAAAGAAATATCATGCCATATCCTCGAAATTTATGTAATCGATTTGCTTTCAAGGTCTTGCAGCCAAGGCTAAAGAATACCAATGCGGCGGGTATGAGCTATTAACCTACAAAATGGGGAAATATTCTACATTATTTAACTTTACAAAAGCTAAATCCTGTCAAGAATCTTTTTAATAAGGGAATCAATAATCTTATCGGGATTTTTGGCAAATTCATTCGTAATCCGATTTGCAATAATAGCATTGACACTTAAGATCTCATGATCCAGTAACCTTCCGAAAGCATAATAGCCAGCGGTTTCCATTTCAAAGTTGGTCAACCAAAAATCCTGATCATGGAAATAATTTAAGTTTTCAATAATCTTAGGAAAGGCAAGATCGAGTCGCAGCTTCCTGCCTTGAGGGCCGTAAAATCCGGGGCAAGTTACAGTGTTCCCTCCTATCATATCAAAGGCAAATTTCTTCCTTAAAGAAGAAGAGCCGCTGACACAATAAGGTTGAAATGGGATGCCTAGGGTTTCTTTGAGGTTATTACTTATGGAAAGCTCGAAATTAGATTGTTGGAGCTTATAAAAATACATTAAAGAATCCAGCCCGATAGCATAATCGGAAACAAGATGGCTTCCAATTGGAACATCCAACTGAAGACTTCCTGAGGTTCCTATTCTAATAATTTTTAGCTTCCTTTTTTCCGGTTTGATTTCCCTGGTGTCGAAATTAATATTGGCAAGGGCATCCAATTCGTTCAGTAGAATTTCGACATTTTCTGTGCCCATGCCAGAACTGATAACGGTAATTCTTTTCCCTTTGTACTTGCCTATATGGGTAATAAACTCCCGTTTGTTCATTTCAAAGTCTATATCATCAAAATATTGGCTGATTTTATAAACTCTTCCGGGATCGCCCACGGTCAAGATCACATCTGATAAATGCTCTGGTTTCAGATTAAGGTGATAGATGCTTTGGTCTTTATTTAAGATCAATTCTGATTCAGGGATTTGCACGTTTGGGGATTTAAAGTGATTGGCTGGTAAATGAGGTACTCGAGCAATTTTATGCAGATACTTATTTTTTCAACCTATTATCAAGAACATTTACAATTAATAACTTTTCGGAATCAGCTTTATATAATATGGTTGTGCGTCTGTAAAGTACTATTCCCCTTATATTTTCATCTTGATTCTGAACGTTCCCATCTTCGGGAATTTTGTAAGGAGATTTATTAAGTCACCTACTCTTTTCTCATATTCCTTTGCTGGTTTTTCTCCAAAGGAAGATTGAATGTAAAAAAGAATGTCTATGTAATTATTTAGCGAGCGTTTGGTCCACTCTATCTTTAGATCCATCCAAGCTTAGCTCTTATTTCTTTCATTGCATCTTCATGGTCTATTAGATTACCTTGAACCTGAGATTCCCGAATGCTTAACATAGTATCTTCTCTATCTTTTACAGATAAACTATTCCATATTTCTCCTCTCTCCGAATTTACGGCACTATCCAAGATTGAATATACCTGCTCTAAAAGCATATCATTATTTGTCTTTTGAAGGAGATTTATAATTTTTTCTTTTACTGAATGCTTCATAATGTATATCATTTTTTAATAAAATACCTTGGTCGTTTGTTCTATTCAGTAAGGGCCAATTCGATCAATACTCTTTTTCTGCGTTTTTTAATCGATCTATAAATTCTGAAAGCTCCTGCTTAATGCCTCAGTCAGACTGGAGAGCTTAGTACATAAAGGCAACCCGTTATAATTAAAGATACGAAAGTTTGCTCACAAAGGCTTGCGTTTTAATCCTTTGTAAGGGTTATAACCGTTCAGCTTTTTGGGGTAATAACCCGTGCCGTCATAAATTCTTTTTTCAGCATGTTCTTTACAAGAAGCAGAACAAGCACCCTCCATTTCCCAACCACATTTTTCACACATCGGGATATGTGCATTACAATCATAATTCGAGCAATTCACCATTCTGTCTGATGGTTCTTTACAAACATAGCACAAGGAGATCACCTTTGGATTAACTTTGTTAACTTCTGCTACGATCCTATTATCAAAAACATAGCATTTACCTTCAAAATCTTCGCCCCCTTCTTCTATCCCATATTTTATTATGCCACCATGTAACTGATAAACATCTTTAAAGCCCTGTTCCAATAAGTAAGCGCTTGCTTTTTCACATTTAATCCCACCCGTACAATAGGTGATAACCTTTTTATCCTTATGTTCTTCTATCTCCTTAATTTTAGAAGGAAAATCACGGAAATTTTCAATATCGAGGGTAATGGCACCTTTAAATTTCCCTACTTCATGCTCATAATTCGACCTGACGTCAAGAATTATAACATCCTTAGTATCTTTCAATTTTTTGAATTCGGCAGGACTTAGATGCTTCCCCGTCTTTTCTCTTGGATTGATTTCCTTCAGGCTTGAGTGGACAATTTCAGGTTTTACTCTGACATATAATTTTTGAAATGCGTGTGTTTCACTTTCATCGATCTTAAAATCTATGTCTTTAAATCGGGCATCAGCTTTTAAATGCGCCATGTATTTTGCACAATCCGCCTTCAATCCGGAGACTGTTCCATTGAGACCTTCTTCTGCAACGATAATCCGACCCAAAAGATTATTCTCAAGGCAAAATAAATGATGCTCTTCTCTGAAAGCATCAGGATCTTCAATATGCGTATAGCAATAGTAAAGTATTATATTATAGGGTTTCATAATTCAATATTCGTAGAGACAAGGCACGCCGTGGTCCTTATTTAAAGAGCCAGGGCATGCCTCGTCCATATTAAAAAGACAAGGCATGCCTTGTCTCTACCGATTTTAAACTGTTTTAGCAGGGTTTCCAAATACTGTTTCATTATCCCTTACATCAG
>CAMPJM010000139.1 GCA_946886805.1 uncultured Flammeovirgaceae bacterium
AAAAGCAACATAGTAGCCATTGGGCTAAGTGCTTTTATAATTTTTATGATACTGTTCATCATATACCAATTTTAGTGCTGTATAAAAACAGGACTACTGAATTTTTATTCCAACTAAAAAAATACCCCAATGACAAAAAAAATTCTACTAAAAAAAGCAATCGATTGCGAATTCTACTAACTCATTAAATCACTAAATCACTAATTCATTAAATCATACAACCACAATATTTAAACTTTAAACTAATATAAAAACCTATGAAAAATTATTACTACTGTTTTTGCCGCTTCTTTTTGATAATGCTGGCGGCATTATTTTCCGGAGACTTGTACGCACAAGACTTTACGGTAAGCGGAACTGTAACGGATTTTGCCACAGGAGAGGCTTTGCCCGGTGTAAATGTTGTATTGAAAGGAACAACTACAGGAACTGTTACTGACGTTAATGGCCAGTATCAGTTGTCTGTGCCTGATGCTGATGCGACTTTGATTTTCTCGTCTGTGGGTTTTACCTCAGAAGAAATACCCCTGCAAAACAGGTCTGTAGTGGATGTAAATCTCATGCAGGATATTCAGTCTTTGTCTGAGGTCATAGTGGTAGGATACGGTGTTCAAAGAAAAAGTGATGTGACTGGGGCGGTATCTTCAGTTTCTGCAGAGGAAATTAATCAATATCCTAATATCGGCGCCACGCAGGCTTTGCAGGGCCGAGCAGCAGGGGTAACCATTACCAGTAGCAACGGGGAGCCCGGTGCTAACCCCAGGATTCGTATTAGAGGAGGTTCCTCTATTAACGCAAGTAGTAATCCTTTATATGTTGTAGATGGATTTGCCGGAGCAACGCCACCACCTCCAGGAGATATTGCGTCGATAGAAATTCTAAAAGATGCTTCTGCCACTGCTATTTATGGTTCAAGGGGTGCCAATGGAGTAGTTTTAATAACTACAAAACAGGGTACTGCCGGAAAAACAAAAGTTGAATTACAGACATCCTACTCTATACAGGAAGTTGGGAAAAAGCTGGATCTGTTGAATGGGGAACAATTTGCAGCGTTAATGAATGAAATTTATGCTGACAACAGGTATCCCGATACTGGATCTTATGGAAAGGGAACAGACTGGCAAGATGAAATTTTTAGACAGGGAGCATTACAAAATTACCAGTTATCAGCTTCTGGGGGAACCGAAAATATAAATTTCTATGCCTCCTTAAATTACTTCGGACAAGATGGTATCATCATCAATTCAGACTATTCAAGATTGTCTGCACTTACGAATCTTGATTTCAAAGCTTCAGAAAAGGTAAAAATTGGTACTAAATTATTGATTAACCGTACCACCCGAAATGGTGTAAGAACCCAGGAAACCAGCGGTGGTTCAAATGCTGCGGGTGTTATCGGCTCTGCTTTACGCTTTTCACCAATTTTAGGAATATTTGACGAGAATGGCGATTTTACCAGGTCAGATGTAGGTGATCCCATCGATAATCCTGTCGCAGTTGCAACACAACGTGAAAATGAAAGCGTAAACGACCTTTTTCAAGGGAATATTTATGCTGAAATCGATTTATGGGAAGGATTGAATTTCCGTACCACTTTGGGAATTCAAACCAATAATAACCGAACTGGCATTTTTGTACCCACTACACTTAATGAAGGCAACAACACTGGTGGAACTGCAAGAATAGTTTCAGAAAAGAACACCAATATCATCAATGAAAATTATTTTACCTATAACAAAACCTTTAATACCATTCACACGCTTGGAGCTATGGCAGGATATTCCTACCAATCATACAGAGGAGAAGATTGGGATGCAGAAAACAGGAGCCTGATTTCAAATGCCATTTCTTATTGGAATTTAGGGGCAGGTTCAAGCTATCAGGGACCCTCTTCCGGATTAACGGATTGGGTAATGTCGTCATTCTATGGCCGTTTAAATTATAATTTTAGTGATCGTTACCTTTTAACTTTTACAGGAAGGTATGACGGCTCCTCCCGATTCGGAACCAATAACAAATGGGCATTCTTCCCTTCCGGTGCTTTTGCCTGGATATTGACAGAAGAGCAATTTATGCAAGGAATACTTGACCCGGTAAGTAATTTAAAATTGAGAGCAAGTTATGGAATAACAGGAAACACTGAAATTGGGTCATACCAGTCCCTTGCCAGATTCTCATCCACATTTACAGTCATTGGTGGCAATCCTTTGAATGCGGTGAGACCTACAGAGGTGCAAAATCCGGATTTGACCTGGGAAAGCACGCAACAGACAAATATTGGCCTGGATCTGGGTTTGTTTACCAATAGGGTTAATTTAACAGTAGACTACTATTATAAGAAGACAGTTGATCTGCTTTACAGACTTCCATTACCTCCTTACTCAGGCTATAGCAGTTCACTTCAGAATATCGGAAGCCTGGAAAATAAAGGATGGGAATTCAGCTTGAATACTGTAAATACAGAAGGTGCTTTTGCTTGGACTACAGATTTTAATATCACATTTAATAAAAATAAAATTCTTAGTTTACCACAAGGAGAAATAATTGAATCAGCTGTTCCTGGTCATTTGTTAAATACACAATCGCACATTATCAGAGAAGGCGCGCCTGTTGGGTCGTTCTACGGATATATTTATGACGGAATCTATCAGGAGGGGGATAATTTTGATGCAGAATCAGCAAAATCTCCCGGGGATGTTAAGTACAGGGATATAAACGGTCGGGACGAAAATAACGAGTTGACCGGCCTTCCTGATGGTAAGGTAAATAATGATGACCGCACGATTATCGGAAATCCTCATCCTGATTTCACTTTTGGGTTCAACAATGATTTTCGCTTTAGAAACTTTGATCTGAATATCTTTTTCCAGGGCAGCGTAGGGAATGATATGCTTAATATTTCCCGTATGGAATCAGAGTGGATGTCTGGAAAGAGCAATGCTTCCATCGCCGCCCTCGATCGTTGGACACCAACCAACACCGATACCGATATTCCAAGAGCAAGCATTAACAACTCCAATGCAGTTTCTACCCGATGGATTGAAGATGGCAGTTATATAAGGTTGAAGAATATTTCTTTGGGATATAATTTACCTGCTTCCATTGCTGAGCAATTTAAGATTAGAACATTAAGGGTTTTTGTCAGTGCCCAAAACCTCCTCACCATTACCGACTATACCGGATATGATCCTGAGGTAAGTTATAGAGATTCTAACAGAAATTTAGGTATGGATTATGGAAGCTACCCCAATGTGAAATCCTACACTGTAGGACTAAACATAGGCTTTTAATCCGACGAGCTCAATTAAGAACTGGGACAATCTAAACTAAAAAATAAAAATGGATAAAGCATTCAGTCACTACTAAATGCCAAACCTTAAAAACATATACGTATGAAAACGAACATCAAAATATTTCTAAGTGCCTTACTGCTTCTTACGGGTGCATGTACAGAATTGGATGAGGAGCCAATTGGACTTTTAGCTCCCGAAAGCTTCTTTAAAACTGCTCAGGATGCAGAAGCAGCAGTGTTGTCAGGTTATGGTCTCATGGCCAGAGAACAATATTATGGCAGAATGTTACCCATGACACTTCAATTGCTGAGTGATATGGCCACCATTGGAGACCAGGGCACGGCTGCAAGTAGAAGGCAGCTCGACGGATTTATTTTTGACGCTGGAAACAACAATATAGAATTTGTGTGGAATAGCGCCTATGAGATTATCGGCTCTGCAAATGCTGCCATGGAAGGAATTAAATTAGTGGAGATGGACGAAGCCAAGCGTAATGCTTTAGATGCTGAGGCCAGGACGATTCGTGCTTTGGCTTATTATCATCTTGTGCAACTGTTTGGGGAGGTGCCATTGATCGATTACTTTATTGATACTCCAGAGGAAGTAGAAGCAGTAAAAGTAATGGCTAAAAGTTCTGTAGTAGATATTTACAACTTGATTATTAAAGATTTGGAGGAGACCTACAATGCGCTTCCCAATTCATATCCCGGTGAAATCAGGTCGCGTGCAACCAAAGGGGCAGCTTTAACTTTATTAGCTTCAACTCATTTGACATTAGGCAATTGGGAAAAAGCAGCCGAGTATTCCCAACTGGTAATCAATAATAGAGGCGACTATGGTTATAGACTGATGGACGATTATAATGATTTGTGGGATGCAACAGCAGGTGATGTTGATGAGCATATCTGGACAGTCGATTTTCTCGGACAGGTGACTGCTCCAGACAAAATCAATGCCGATTATACGGCTGCCATGACTGGCGTGAGGGGTTCTTTAATGGAAGGCTGGAGCGTTGTAGTGGCGTCACCGGGAGTTTATGACAGTTTTGAGGATGAGGATTTAAGAAAGTCAGTGACCTTTATTACGGAGTGGGAACATGCAGACGGAATGAGGCAATGGACAGAATTTCAGGATCCTTATATTCATACCGGGAAATGGTGTCGGTTCCCAGGTAATTCCCAATCTACGGGAGCAATTTCTGATCATAATTATACTGTATTCAGATATGCAGAAGTATTACTGATCGCTGCTGAAGCAATTAACGAAGCGTCCGGGCCTAATGCTGAGGCATATGATTACATCAACGAGGTTAGGAGGAGAGCAGGGTTTACTGAAGATTTGGAAAGCCTTGACCAAGACGAGTTTCGTACCGCAGTGAGAGCAGAGCGTCGCCTGGAACTGGCATTTGAGTGGAAAAGATGGTATGACCTGAAAAGATGGGATATGGTGCAGGAAGCCTTTACTGCGGCGGATTCATTCGAACCAAGAACCAATGTTCAGGCACATCATGCGCTTCTACCTATTCCGCAAGCCGAACTTTCAAGAAACGAAAATTTATTGCCTCAAAATACAGGCTATTAAAAAGATATAAGGATCAGTTGTAATAATTGATGAGGTGAGGGTGTAGAATGTTTTTTAAGATTGATAATATGATTAGCAATAAATTTCGGGAACCATTCATAATGGTCCTTAGGTATATGAGTGTTTCATTTCTGTTGGTTTTCCTGGGCAATTCATTAATTGCCCAGGAAGCTTCCGACAAAAAGCGGCTTAATTCAGGCTGGGAGGTTGTTAAAGGTGATTTGGGAGGCATTTGGGAAGCAGTAAGACCTGTAGAAAAAGGGTCACCTCAAAGTGTACCTCGTTGGGAAAAGGTAAGCCTGCCACACAGCTTTAACGCAACCGATGCTGTTGATCCGGATGTGAATTATTATCAGGGGCCAGGGTGGTACCGTACAATCATTGATATTGATAATCCGCATAAAAATGGCAGAACCCTGTTGCATTTTGAAGGAGCGGGACAAAAAACAGAAGTGTATGTGTATACTACCAAAGTAGGCAGTCATGTAGGGGGCTATGATGAATGGACAGTAGACATTACAGAGGCAGTCGAAGATTTTAAGAAAACTGCTGCGTATGAAGGGCAGTTTGAAGGGCAGATTCCAATCTCCATCAGATGCGATAATTCCAGAGACCTTGAGATGATCCCTTCTGACCTTTCTGATTTTAATCTTTACGGAGGAATTTACAGATACCTGAACCTGGTTTTTGTTCCCACACTTTCGATCGACAAGATTTTTGCAAGCGCATCGGTAGACAAAGCCGGCAAAGAAGGACAGTTAAATATCAGAACCCGGTTTTTAAATCCGGAAAACCTTTTGGCATCTGAAGTTGCGGTGCGGGTAATTGACCCTCAGGGAAAGGTGGTAAAGCAACATACGCTGCAACCCAAATCCATGGCAAAGGAAATGGAAATCTGGACGACAAGTATCAAGAAGCCCCGGCTATGGTCACCCGCTGATCCTGCTTTGTACAGGGTTGAGGTAACCGTCAATTCTCCTGAAGGCTCCCATACCGTTAGCGAAAATGTCGGCTTTCGTCATTTCGAATTTGTTAAAAAAGGACCGTTTCATTTAAATGGAAAAAGGTTGTTGTTAAGAGGAACACATCGACATGAAGACCATGCAGGAGTTGCCAATGCCATGACGGAAGATCAGATGCGTACAGAAATGCTGCTGATGAAGGACATAGGGATCAATTTTATTAGGCTTGGCCATTATCAGCAATCACGTATTATTTTAGACCTATGTGATAGTCTGGGAATTTTAGTTTGGGAAGAAATTCCATGGTGTAGAGGAGGATTAGGAGGGGAAATTTACAAGACCCAGGCAAAGCGCATGCTCACAAACATGATTGAGCAGCATTATAACCATCCATCCATTATCATTTGGGGGTTGGGAAATGAAAATGACTGGCCGGGAGATTTTGCAGCGTTTGACAAAGAAAAGATCCGGAATTTTATGGGGATATTAGATGACCTCTCACACGAACTGGATCCATCCCGCAAAACTGCCATTCGCAGGTGTGACTTTTGTAAAGACGAAGTGGATGTTTATTCGCCATCTATCTGGGCTGGTTGGTATCGTGGCCATTACAGAGAATACAAAGAAGTCTCAGAAAGGGAATTCAATAAGGTAGATCATTTTCTGCATGTTGAATGGGGCGGAGACAGTCATGCCAGGCGTCATTCCGAGGATCCGGACAAGGCATTGGGGAAAATACAAACAGGTGGGGGAGCGGATGAAAGAGCAGGTGATGCTTCTTTGTATGGAGGTTCTTCCCGTGTCTCAAAAGATGGTGACTGGAGTGAAAGTTATATATGTAATCTTATAGACTGGCACTTAAAGGAGCAGGAAACTATGCCTTGGCTAACGGGGACAGCTTACTGGCCTTTTAAGGATTTTTCCACCCCTGTAAGGCCGGAAAATCCTGTGCCGTACATGAATCAGAAAGGAATCATAGAAAGAGACTTTACCAAAAAAGAATCTTACTATGTGTTTCAGTCTTACTGGACAGAAAAACCAATGGCGCATATTTATGGGCATTCCTGGCCGGTTCGCTGGGGTGATAAAGGGGAGGAAAAGATGATCAAAGTGTACTCCAATTGTGAAGAGGCGGAGTTGTTTGTGAATGGACAAAGCAGGGGTACCAAAAAACGCAATAGTCAGGACTTCCCTGCAGCGGGCTTGCGATGGATGGTGGTGTTAAATGAGGGGCAAAATGATGTAAAGGTAGTTGCCAGAAAAGGTAAAGTAACAGTGACAGATGAAATTTCTTTTGACTACCAAACCGAAAAATGGGGAGCGCCTTCAAAAATGACCCTTGAAAAACTTGCTGAACAAAATGATACTGTTACGGTAGAGGTGAAAGTTTTTGACAATAAGGGAATCCAATGTTTGGATGCAGATCAATTTGTGCGGTTTGCGTTAGTTGGAGATGGCGAATTGATCAAAAATCAGGGAACGTCGAGAGGTTCTGAAAAAGTGCAACTGTACAATGGCAGGGCAATTATTAGTGCTAAAACCAATGGCGGGGAAAGCACGATAAGCGTAGAATCCAAAGGGTTACCTACGGTCTTTTTTGACATTAAAACTGGCGAAAACAAAGCTACCGGGCAATTGATAGAATTTGAATAACAGCAATTGACAATCTTCGAATTTTTATTTGCTTTTAAAATAAAAGGACGTTCTACAATGCAGGGTATAAAAAAAAATGTTATTAAACGGAATAAACAATAGATAATGTTAAACCTATCTTCTGTTTTATTGGTACTGCTTTTACCCTTTCCGAGGTCAGAAATAGATGTTAAGGATAATGATTCCATTGCTTCTTATCAAGATGAGGTGGTGGAAATTTTACATGATCAGGTTTTGGCTGAAGCAGCATGGGCTTTGCAGCAAGAACCCATCACCATTACCGCAACTATTGCGGAGAGAAGCGCGGGTGGAATCCATGATTTTTATTCTGAGGGGGATTACTGGTGGCCCGATCCTGAAAATCCTGATGGACCATATATTAGAAGGGACGGCGTGACAAATCCTGAGAATTTTGTAGCACATAGAATAGCTATGATCCGGTTTAGCCGTATTGTTGGCGCTTTGGCTTCTGCTTATAAAATAACAGGAGAAGAAAGATATGTTGAGCATGCTTTTATGCACTTAGGGGCATGGTTTGTAAATAAAGAAACGCTCATGAATCCTTCGTTGGATTATGCACAGGCTATTTCGGGGAGAGTTACGGGTAGAGGGATAGGGATAATTGATACCATTCATTTAATAGAGGTTGCCCAAGGTGTGCGTGTGATGGAAGATGCTCCGGGCGTGGACAAAAAACTGGTCAAGAGCATTAAAAACTGGTTTGGCAAATACCTGGAATGGCTGACTACACATGAATATGGCAGGGATGAAATGAATGCTAAGAACAACCATGGTACCTGCTGGGTAATGCAGGTAGCTGCTTTTGCCCGATTTACTGAAAACGGGGAAATACTAGATTTTTGCAGGGAGCGCTATAAAACCGTTTTACTACCAAATCAAATGGGGCAGGATGGAAGTTTTCCGCTGGAACTGGAAAGAACCAAACCTTATGGCTACTCTCTTTTTAACCTGGATGCAATGACCATGGTGGTGCATATCTTATCAGATAGTAGTCACAATTTGTGGGAATATGAAACCAATGATGGAAGATCGATAAAAAAAGGGATCGAATTTTTACACCCTTATGTTGAAAGTAAGGATCAATGGCCGTATCAGCAGGATGTGACGTATTGGGAAAACTGGCCGGTGGCGCATCCATTTCTGATTTTGGCTGCAGAAACATTTCAAAAAGGGGATTGGTTTAGAACCTGGGCAAGATTGGATCATTCGCCGCAGGTTCCTGAAGTAGTAAGGAATTTGCCAATCCGAAACCCTATAATATGGCTTAAAAAACCTATCGCCGCCAAACACTAAAAGCTAATCGCTAAAAACTAAACGCAAAGAAATGAAAAACAAAAATTTGTACACAACCTTCATTTTATTAAACATCTTTTTTTCATGTGTGGCACAGCAGCCAAATATTGAAAAATCCTTTGAGCATGCGCAAAAACAAACAAAGGTGATGTTGGAAGAAATTCAAAAGGTACAATCAGCAGGTGATCCTGCTCTGGTGTCACCGCGCACTTTAAGCCCATCGGGTGAACTTCAATTAGTAGCTTCCAGGGATTGGAC
>CAMPJM010000140.1 GCA_946886805.1 uncultured Flammeovirgaceae bacterium
TCCCTTGACTACATCCTGCACTTCTTTTACCGCTACTGGCATATTGGTAAGGATGGTAATCTCACGAGGGTATGCTTCATCGTTAAACAGTACCGTCTCGACGCCATTTACTTTCTTTAACCTTTCAAAAACCCTTTCAAATTCTTCCTGGCTTTTAATGCCTATGCAAAAGGTCTGACCTGTTTTTCCAGGTAGAATATTCTCTGAGAAAAAACTCATGTTGATTGTTTTGTAATAATTACCACAAAAAGTATTAAAAATAGGAACATTAAACTACTGTAGCTTAATGCATTCCTCAACTTTTTAAGATCACAAAAACAACGGGGTTATATCAAGAAAATGCAGTTAAAGAGGTATAGGCTCACCTTTAAAACCGGCCGCGATACTGGCTGGAAAAAAGTATTGCCTAGCCTTGAATGATAGGAATAAAAATTAAAATTGGTAGAAGAAAATTTAAGGTTTTTACGTTCTTTCTCCTTGTTATCAAGATCTTCACCAAATACACAAAAAAAAGAGATTAAATCATGATCGGCATAAGTTAAATTTTCTTTTTCAGAATTTGCCTGATCCTTATCGACAACTTGGAATACTTCCTTTTCTGTAAGGGCATCATTAGAACCAGATAAAGTATAGCGATTTGGAAGCACACCGTCGAAGCAGCAGCTTAAAGAGGTAATAAGTAAAAAAAATAAAACTAAATGCTTGTGCATTTTTTAATTATTTACAGCAATTAACATCATTTTTTAATAATTGCCAAAATTATTAAAAAAAAAGAAGGTCTCAAGAAAAGCAGGGTAAAAGGACCGGATTTTCCCTACAAGACCAAAAATACCCAAACACTTAGATTCTTTACTATCATTTAAGTTATTACCGAGTATTGCGAAAGGGACGTTTTCCAGGTCGGTCGTTACCACCGGGACTCACGTCTCCGGATTCCTCCCCAGCATAGTTGCGCAGGTTGTAGGTAAGCGTCAGCATAAAGAAACGCTGTAATACCGTGGATCTTACATCTTCTACATAAGACGCTGTAACATTTTGCTGAAAGCTGGCACTTTCATCCAGCATATCATTAACGCTTAGACTGATTTCTGCTTTTTCGTCTTTAAGAAATTTCTTGCCCAAGCTCATATTCCACACTGTAAAGTTGTTGTCCTCGCCTGCGGTCACCCCGGTATTATATTGGCTGTTGATTTCTGTCCGGTATACAAACCCTTTCCAAAAAATCCAGCTTAGTCTCAGGCTTGAATTCTGTGAAAAGTAATTGTTATTGTTGCGGGAAGAGGCTGTGTTTGTATTTTTAACAATATTGTAGCTGGAATTGGTAGAAATGTTAAAGTCTATATTTTCGCTAATGTTACTGCTAAGATTTACCCCCATACCGAAATTGGTATTATTCGCAAAAGTAGATTTATTGTTAATCCTGCCCGGAGTTCTGGTATAGCCTACGGAGCCTCTTACATTAAAATTAGAGCTTATAAAATTAAGTGGCTTCCCATAATTAAAAAAAGCACGCGTATCCCACTGGCCATCCATATTTTCACGACGGACCAGTCGGGCTCCCGGCTGCAAAACATACCCCTCGAGAAGCCCGGCAGGCGGATTCTCATATACGCTGTTTCCAATATAGTTTTGTGTAACTGTGCCAAATATTCCCAAAAAGAACACTTGATTATTTTCGGGGTTAAAATTACGGTAACGAAGAAACAATCTGTTTTGGTAATCCTGCTCAAGGTTGTTGTTACCAATGCTTACTTGCAGCGGGTTCGATATGTTGAGCACTTCCTGCAGCTGCTCCGACGACGGCACATTGGTGCGGGTACGGAAATTCAGGTTAAGACTGCGGGAGTCAGAAAATTTATACTCGAGTTCGACTGAAGGTAAAAAATTGGAAAAATTACGTTTTATTTGCAGGTCTTCAGGATACACCGTTTTGCTTTTAAGTGAAGAAAACTGATATTTTGCATCTACCTGAAGCCTTGCTTTATCGCTTCTGTATTGATAAGAAGGTCCTATACGTTGTGACAGATAATCGCTCTCAAAAGTGCTGCTGAGCGGAACGTTAAGTTGCGTATATCTTTCCGATTCAGTATCCAGGTCAAAAGTCCTTCTGTCGGAATCATGGATTTGATTTCCAATGATATACTCTACCTGTAGCAAGGCGCTATCGCCCACTTTTTCTGAAATAGAGGCACTCCCTGTCCAATTAATATTGTCTCTTTTTAAAAAGTTAAATTGATTCCGGTTGGCGTTCAAATCAGGATCTATGTTGTTTGTAGACAGCTCATCAAAAATATTCTCCTGGTCGGTATTGCTATAATCCGTAGAAATATTGGCGGTAAAGACCCTGCCAGGTTTGGCAAAGCGGTGGGAATAGAGAATGTTATTACTAAAGTTAAAAGATGAATTATCCGCGATATTATTCGTTTCAGAATGGGTAAGTAAATTTCCATCGGCATCATATAACAGCGTAAGTCCGTTTGTAATCGACTTGTTTTGTTGAAAGGTTACATTTGGGGATATGATCAACCTGTTATTTTCATTGATGTTGTACTGCATTCTGAAATTAAAACGGTGGCTGCTCTCCTCACTGTTGTTCAGTGAAGTCTGCTCCATCTGGTTTCCCTCTTGTTCGCCGGCTGTGAAATCCCTGAGGGAGGCTTCGCTGTCAGCAACCTTTCTTGAAGTAAAATTATAGCTGCTGGAGATTTCGATTTTCTTGCCCCACATATCATTATAATTGGCCCCGATGGCATTGGTGGAACTAATCCCATTTGGGGTGCCGGCGCCCCCGCCACCCCTACGCCGCCTCATCCTGCCTCCTGGAGTTTCCCCAATGGAGAAGTCAGACATATTGATGTTGTTGGTGAGCCCCATGAAAGTAATCTTGCGATCCTCATTGAACAAGTTGAGTGCTGCGCCCACCATAAATCGTTCATCGGTTCCATAGCCGGCGGATATTTTACCTGACTCCCCTTTGCGGCGGTCCTTCCGTGTAACCAAGTTGAGTGTTTTTTCACGGTTGCCATCGTCAAAGCCACTAAACGCTGCCTGATCGCTTTGCCTGTCAAAAACCTCCACACTTTCTATCATGTCGGAAGGTACATTCCGCAAAGCGGAGCCAACATCGCTCCCGCCAAACCGCTTTCCATCGATCATTACTTGTTTTACTTCTTCCCCCTGGGCTTGCAGCACACCATCCTGAATTGTTATGCCGGGCATTTTTGCCACAAGGTCCTCCACACTGGCATCTGGTGCTGTTTTAAAAGCCCTGGCATTGTATTGGGTTGTATCCCCATGCTGCTCGCCGAGAGGAACACGCCCCATAACCTGTACTTCGTCAATGATCAAAGCCTCTTCGGTAAGAAGGAGGTTGCCTAATTTCAGATCGGCGTTTTGAACCTGAATTGCCTGCTCAAACACTTGGTAACCTATATAATTAATTGAAAGCTTGTAGTTGCCAGGCACCACATTTTCTATACTGAAATTACCATCAATATCAGAGGCTGCCCCTATCGGTGCGCCACTTTCGGTATCTGTAAGGATCGCGTGGGCCCCGGGAAGCACTTCATTGTCCGCTATACTCATAATTGTACCTGAAACCGTATAAGCTATATTTTGCCCGGTTGCCTGCGATACTGAAGAAACAGTAAAAAGGAACAATATTATTTTTTTCATTTGAAAAATTATAATTGTAAGTCTATAGTTCGGCAACCTCAGTTAAGTTGCGGGCTGATGTAATTCCAAAAGAAACAGCTTCTAAAATTGCAACTTTTGAAGCCTACTTAAGTCTATAGGGTCAAAGGTTAAAATAATAATCCAATTAATTTTTAAAAAACGACCAACAAATATGAACGATAGATTTAGCATTGGTTTAGGTCTATCAAATTTTTAGTATGAAATCCGTTTACCCGCTGACTCCTATTTGCTCAACTTTTATAGCCTAGGTTCTGCCCGCCCTTAGGAAGACAAAGAGCTTTACCAACCGATGCTGAACCCTTTTACATTTTCCTTTTCCCTTACGGGTCACCTTTATTTGACGAATGGAATTTACCCCAATATAAATTAGCTTATTTTAAGATGAACGGGACCGTATCATGGGGGTAGCAAATGGTCTGAACCGGTTTGGAAAAATCGACCCGGACACCTTTTCACACAAACAAAACATCTCCTTTTTGACAATGCCCATGTATCCGAAATTTAATTAAACCTGATTTTTACAAACTTTAAAAGCATAATCCAAAAAAAATGAAAACTAAAAGAAAAAGTCTGATTTTTTCGTGCCGTTTATTATTAACTATGGCTATAGGCTGTAAAGATGATGAATCACCTCTCGAGACTAACGTCATAGATAGCCGGCCGGCTGAGGAAGTGGTTGAAGCCCTTAGTGAAAGCCTGGCTACTGCTGACAGTATCAGTGCTTTTACCGAGGCGCTAAAAACGATTGTTTTAAGCCAGGAAGACATAGCGCAAGGCTTGACAATTTTCGCCCCACTAAATGAAGCCCGGCCAGGCAATGGAAGAATATCTTCCAACAGCAAGACCGCTTCGCCTTCAGAAGACACGACTGCCATGACAGATGAAGCGATAAAAGACCATATCATCAAGGGAGTGCTGAAATTCTCAGATTTTACCGACGGAACAACGTTCGTCAGCCTTAGCGGAAAAACTTATAAGATTACTAAAAGCGGGGAGCAGACGTGGATCAATGGCGTCTTGATCCTACCTAAGGAACTTCTTTCGGGCACGAAAGAAACCGTATTTGCAGTAAAAAGCCTTTTGACAAACACATTGCCCACAGATACACCATTGGCTGAAGAAGATATCAATCAACAAATGAGCACTGCAGCAAATGATTTCGCTAATTGGAATGCCAACGTTGCTGTCCTTGATGGATTGCTAAGCGATGATGCAGACACTCCTCCCGCACAATTTCTACTTCAAGGGGCTCAAGAGCTTGACAATTTCACGTTTACACCCAATAACCAAACAATTGGTACTATATGGACAGATGCGTTCGCTATCATCAACAACCTGAACCTCATTATTGCCAATGAACCTCAGGACACCAAGCTGTTGGCCAATGCAAGGGGCCTCAGGGCTTATATCTATTTGAGGCTCACAAATTATTTTGGTGGATTGCCTTTGCATTTGGAATATTCAGCCAATATGATGGACCAATATAAAACACCGAAAATCAATCGATCTGAAGTAATCGATTTTGTAATTTCAGAACTTAATGAAGCCAAAAACCTGCTTCCCACTGATTCAGAAGAAAAATCTATTCTAAATAGCACATCCACCAGTGCGCTTTTGGCCAAAGCTTACCTGCTGAACAAAGATTATAATGCGGTATACAGCCATACCCAAACCGTTATCAATTCAATGAAATATGAACTGTCCACTTCTTCTGTCTTTGACCAGGAGAATCCGGAAACCGTCTGGGGAAATGCGACTAATTTACCTGCTAACTTAGAGGCGTATTTCAACCTCCCAATCCTGACTTACGTGAGGCTCACTGAAGTCTACCTGATGAATGCAGAAGCCAATATTGAAAACGGAAATCTTGTTGAAGCCACGGACAATATCAATATGTTGCTGACCAGATCAGGCTCTCCTACTATCATGCTTTCGGCAAAGAAAGACTTAACGGAAATATTACGATCGTTATGGAAAAGTGAAATGGCCAAAGAAGGCAATCGCTTTGTCAACCTGGTCAGGTGGGAGACTACCCTTGAAACACTTTATGAAAAGAATTTTATGCAGGGAAAATCTGAACTAATCCCCATTCCACAATTTGTAGTTGACGGAACTGGAGGCAGCATATATCAAAATCCGGGGTACTAATCTTATATCATAGATAAAACCCATTTGATGGACATTTATCTGATTGCCTTGCCAAATGGATTTTGTAGTGGTGATTGGGATACAAAATGACCTCCCTACGATAGTAGCAGTCCAATAAACTTGGAAACGGGTTGACTCATTTATGGTCAACCCGTTTTGATGTTGTCAAAATTAAAAGGATTTCGTTAAACATTGAATCCCCTCAAATCGTCCGGCAATACCCGTTTGAAGAATTTTACTTTATCGGGATTTACTGGAAGTCTATCGGCTTGAAGCTTTAAGTCGCTTCATTGTTTTATACCACAATGAATATTATATGGCTCTATATAGGACAGATATCTTATAATAAAGATAAAGTGGCATGTTGACGAACTTAAATTGTATTCTTACGAGTTATACCTGTATTATTAAAGGTTTTATCTTACATATTTTTTTATTATAGGAAAGTACGGCCTATATTGATTAATAAAGTAAAAGGTAATGAAGGTAGATGCACTACTAATAAAGGAACTACGGCCAAATTTCACTCAAGAAGACCAGATAGCCTTAAAGGCATACGGAAAGTTCAACACCAAATACCATGGTGAAATATTTGTTCAACTTAGGACCCGACTTTCAGAAGATGCGGTTTTGGGACCAATCGTTAATACCCAAACCATAGAGCAACAAGTACAACATAACGAATATTCGCACGGATTTCAGCAGGATGCCATTTATAATGGAAGGTGGGAGAAATACACCATGAGCCTTATAAGACAAGGTATAACCTATGCACAGGCTGGGCTACAAATGGGCGCCTGGTTTTCTATTATTAAAATATACAAGGATCTCGCACAGTCATATGTGCTCAAAGAATTCCCTGCTGATTTAAAACAGGCTGGAATGGTTTGGAGCGGGATCAATAAAATTTCAGACTATGCCATGAGCGTAATTGCTCAATCGTACTTTATAGAAAAAAACAAAATAAGACAAGGGGAACAGCACCACAGGGAACAGGCAATTAAGGACTTAAAGGAAAGTGAAGAGCGGTTTCGCGCACTGTATAAGAACAGCAGCGATCGGATCTTTATGTTAGATGAAGATGGAACGATAAAATTTATTAACCATATTTCGAAAGGACGGAAAAGGAGTGAGGTCATTGGCTCTAATTTTCTTGACCATCAAGCTACAAAGGATAAGCATAAAGTGAAGGCCGCACTTCAAAAGGTTTTTAAGACAGGAAAAACAACGGCCTATGAGGCCGAAGCGATTAATGAAGAAGGTAATATAGTTTTTGCTGGGTCTATAGCCCCTATGTTTAAGGACGGAAAAGTTTATGGTGCAGCTATTATTGCCAGAGATGTTACCGAACGCAGGCATGCAGAACGCGAAATACGCAACCTAAACGAAAGATTAGAAGGTAAAAGAACGTACCATAGCATTGGAGGCCGAGATAGAAGAGCGGAAACAAATAGAGGGAAAAGTAAGTGAACTAAACACGCAACTTGAAAAAAAACTGAATCAGTTACACGCTACCAATCAGGAACTCGAAAGCTTTAGCTATACGGTATCGCATGACTTAAGGACCCCCCTTAGAGCCATTGATGGATTTTCAAAAGTCCTGGCTAAAAAACTGGCTGGAAAACTGGATTCTGCCCAGACCCACTATCTGGAGGTAATCATCGAAAATGTAGGTAAAATGGGAATGCTGATCGATGATTTATTGGCCTTTTCCCGCATGGGAAGACTGGAGAAAAAAGAAAGCAAATTTGATATGGAGCAATTGTTCAGAGATGTTTTTTATGACCTGACGCAGTCTGAGGAGAAGAATAGCATAGACTTTATTGTAAACCCGCTCCCTGAACTAAAGGCTGACCGGGAGATGATGAAACATGTCATTTCCAACCTGCTGGGAAATGCCGTTAAATTCAGTTCAGAAAGGGAAGAAGTTAAAATAGAGGTCGGAGCCGAAAAGAATAAAAAGGGAACAACTTATTATATAAAGGACAATGGCGTGGGTTTTGAAATGGAATACGCAGACAAACTTTTTGGGATATTTCAGCGCCTGCATTCCGATGATGAATTTGAAGGTACCGGCGTAGGACTGGCTATCGTACAGCGCATTATCCACCGCCATAATGGCACCGTTTGGGCAGAGGCAGCACTGGGCAAAGGGGCAACCTTTTATTTTTCAATACCAAAAACTAAAAACTATGAATGAAGAAAATTTTGTTGAGATCTTATTGGTAGAAGACAATAAAAATGATGCTGAACTTACGATGATGGCACTGGAGGACAGCAACCTTTCCAATCATGTGGTTTGGCTAAAGAACGGCAAAGAGGCTTTGGACTTTGTTTTTGCGGAAGGCGAATATGCCAACCGTGATATCATCAACCAGCCCAGAGTGATCCTCCTGGACCTTAAGATGCCAAAGGTGGGCGGATTAGAGGTGCTCAAGAGAATAAGGGCTGATCAGCGGACCAGGAAGATCCCCGTGGCCATTCTCACCTCCTCAAAAGAAGAGAAAGATATTATCGAAAGCTATGAGTTAGGCGTGAACAGCTATATAGTAAAACCTGTGGATTTTGAACAGTTCACCAAAAGCGTTAAAGAGATCGGTTATTATTGGGCATTAATCAACCAGCCTCCTAAATAAAAACAACCAGCTAATGGACAAACAATTGATATGAAGCCTAAACTATTAAAAGTCCTCATCCTGGGGGATACAAAGAGTGATCCAGAATTGATAAAGACGCATCTAGAAGACCTTGAATACAAGTGCGTGTACAAACTCACGACGAATAAAGAGGAATACCTCCGCTTGCTCAAGAAGTTTGAACCGGATGTCGTCATTTCGGGTTTCAACCTCTTAAGCTTCAATGGCCTAGAAGCACTCAAAATACTTAGAAAGCAGGATGATCTTACGCCTTTTATCTTTGTCACCGGTACTTTGGGAGAGGATAATGCCGTAGAAGCCATTCGTTCGGGGGCGACCGATTTTGTCATAAAGCAGCGTGTGGCGCATCTTCCGACAGCTGTAATGCGGGCCCTCCGTAAAAAAGAAGAAGAGAAAACGAAAGGAAACCTTGCCAAACAACTGGAAGTAAACGCATTGTTTGTCAGTGCATTGTTGCAAGATGGTGATTGGAAGATTGCATTAAACAACACTTTTCATTTGATTGGCGAGGCGGTATCGGTTGACAGAGTCTATTATTTTGAGAA
>CAMPJM010000141.1 GCA_946886805.1 uncultured Flammeovirgaceae bacterium
AGCGGGAAGCTGATATGAATTTTATAATATACCTCCCCCACATTTCTGCTTGATTCACAATTCGCAGCCTTGCAAGCCTATAACATCATACCGCTTCTTTCAACTACTCAAACAGGCCTTTTATGTCATCGAAGGTTAATTTTTTCATGAAATTTTCTTCGGCTTGTATTATTTCATTTGCCACTGCTTGCTTCTTCCTTTGGTACTGTAAGATTTTTTCTTCCACGGAATCTTTGCAAATCATTCGATAAGCAAACACGCGTTTGCTTTGCCCGATCCTATAGCAACGATCGATTGCTTGGTTTTCAACAGCGGGATTCCACCAGGGATCCACTAAAAAAACATAATCAGCAGCAGTAAGATTAAGACCCACACCGCCTGCCTTTAAACTAATAAGAAATACACGGCATTTCTCGTTTTCCTGAAAGACTTCTACGCTTTTCTGTCTGGCATTTTTACTAGATTTACCATCGAGATACTCGAAGCTTACGTTTTCTTCCTGCAGACGCACTTTTATTAATTTGAGCATCTTCACAAACTGGGAAAAAACTATAATTTTATGCTTTCCTGTTTTTTTCCTGATATTCCTGATCAATTCTTCAACTTTTACCGAATCACCGCCATAGTCTTCTTCGTCGCTAAGCAGAGCCGGAGAGTCACAGATCTGCCTGAGTTTAGTTAAACCTTCTAAAACGTAAATCTTGCTTTTTTCAAGCCCTTCTTCTTCAATTTTCCCTAACAGATAATTGCGGTATTTATTCCGGTAGGCATCATATACCTCCCGCTGCTTTGCAGCCATGGTACAATATAATACCTCTTCCGTTTTTGGGGGAAGTTCAGTAGCCACCTGTTCCTTTGTGCGTCTTATCATAAACGGGAGCAGGAGGTGCTTTAATTCGGCGGCCACTACCGAATTATTATCCCTGTCGATAGGTTGGCTAAATTGATCCTTAAAGGATTTTGCAGAACCCAGAAAGCCAGGATTTACAAATTGCATTTGAGCATACAAGTCAAAAGTATTGTTCTCAATGGGCGTGCCGGTAAGTGCCAGCCTATTTTGTCCATTGAGCAAGCGAGCCGCCTTGTAACGCAAAGACTGCATGTTTTTTATTGCCTGCGATTCATCAAGAATTATATAATTGAAGGTGTGGGTTTTCAACAACTCAATGTCGTTTACCATAGTGCCGTAGGTGGTAATCACCAAATGATTTCCATTAAATTGAGCAATGTCTTTTTTTCGGTCCGGACCATAATAGAAATGAACCTTAAGAGATGGGCAGAATTTATTGATTTCATTTTCCCAATTGAAAACCAGGGAAGTAGGGACAATTATAAGGCTAGCGTCTTTAGATTTCTTTTTTTGCATCATTAAAAAACTAAGGACCTGTAATGTTTTTCCCAGCCCCATGTCATCGGCCAATATGCCTCCCCACCGGTATTCTTCAAGAAAGTTCATCCAATTAAGGCCTTCTCTTTGGTAGTCCCGAAGCGTGGCGTTTATCCCTTTTGGCGCAGTTACGGCCTTGATAGAGGCAAAATTGGCCAGTCTTTCTTTCTTTTCGTCGAGTTCCAATCGTACTGCTTCATTGTCTATATCGTTAAAGAGGCTGTCTATGATCATGAACTTTCGGGAAGAAATCTTTAAGGTTTCCCCTTTTACTTCTCCTTGCCTGAACATGCTCTCGAACTTTTCCAGCCATTCTTTGGGCAACACTCCTAAGGTACCGTCCGAAAGTCTCACAAAATTTTCCTTTTTTAAAACAGCTTTTTTTACTTCGGAAAGGCTCACTTGAACATCACCAAAAGCTATATCAACCTCTACCTCAAACCAATCAATGCCAGAGGAAATGGAGGTGTTTACTTTTACCGGATAAGGGCTATACCTGAATTTTTTGAGTTTTTCGAACCCATACACGTCAATATCCTCTTCCTTCAGCTTTTTAAATGCCGCAAGAAACCAATCCTCTTGTAGCATGTCCTCAGGCTTAAGGTGAAAAAATTCATGAGGAAATTGCTTAGAAAACTTTGGATGGAGTACTTTAATGAAATTATATAGCGATGTTTCATAAACCTCGTTTCGAACGAGAGAAATATAGCTCCTGTTTTTAGCTATCAGCGGATTTCCTTTTTCAAGTATATTTTGAACATGCTCCCCATCATATTCCACCATTGGCCTGAGTATAATAAAATCAGCCATTTCGCTAAAATATAGTTGTTTTTTATAAGCTGTAGGTTTATGCTCTTTAATCTTAATGCCCTTTGCCTTACTCATATCTACTTTAAAATTTTTCGTGAGGGGAACCACATAGTTTTGAATAAACTCATGGTGCCTGTCGATAGTGGTTTTTAATTTCCCCTGGTTTTGAAAAAATTGAATTGCTGTAAATGTATCAACATCATCGACCAAATAAAGCTTACTTTTCCAATTAAACAGAATGTCGTTTAATCGATGTTCTTTGATTTCATCCCATGGTAACTCAATTTTTTCGTCGTCGAATTTTATTAATGGCCTCAGCTCCACAAACTCATCTGATGTAAGTACTTCAAAAATAATTTCAGCTGGTGTTTGGCTTAAAGTTAGCGGTTCTAAGGTGCTTTTAGGGATTTTGAACTCATAAGATGAATATTTTTGGCCTAAATAGACCAAGTCTTTCCCCGTTACTAATTGAAATACTTTTCTTAATAAAGGGATTAGTTTTGCGTTTCGTAACAGTACTAAATTATCATCATCATGAAGCGAGGTTCTTGATTCATTTTTTACTTCCATCAACAACTTTAATATTTCTTGCTGATGGGTTTCCAGCTTGGGCAGCTTTTCCAGATCAATAGGTTCTATAGATCCGGTAAACTTATCTTGTTTTTTGTTGTAGTTTCCCGTAACTGCTTTGATGGAAATATTGCCAAAATTGTAATTGTCGACAGCAAAAATAATCCCAAACCCTTTGTTGTTTAGATAGCTTTCACCTTCAGTAATTTGATTTAGTAGAAAACTATCTGATTTGACAGCCAGAATATTTCCATTAAATATTTCGAAAAATTCTTTGCTTTCCTCCCCGTCCACAGGGATCAGCCCCTGGTATTTTTTTGATAGTTCAAAAATAAGTTGGCCATCTTCGGCTTTTATTGCTATTGCCTCCTTAGGGTCTTGTATATTCGCAAGGCCGTAGGAAAGTAATGCCTCTTCAATTTCCCGATCATAAAATTCCAGATCAAGAAGTCTTAAAATATTGGGCATTTTATTTCTATTGATAAAATGATTAAGGAAAATGCCTACATGCTTGCAGAAATAATCTCGGTTATGGTTGCACGTACAATCTACGGCAATGCCCTTTTCTACTTTTTTTAAAGTTATTTTTTCATGGTTTCTTTCCCAGTAAGTGTTATTAATTACCGAGATTTCCATACTGTCAGCTGCTTTATACTCATTTATTTCTACTTCCCATTTAATCTGATCAATTTGGGTTAATATCTTAGGTAGAAATAGCTCTTTTAGTAAGTTTCTTGATAGTTCTTGCTTGTTTGGCAACAACGGCATTTTCACTTTTACTTGTGGTTGAGTTGAGGACAAGTTGCTGTTGTTTTTATGGAGATCCGCTACGGCCAATAAGGTAGCTACCTCGTGTTTGCAAATTCCATCCCAATCGTATGGACAATTACAGATTAAGACATCCGGGGAATTAGTAGAATCAAATTCGATAGAAACATCATAAATTTTGCTGCCCCTTACCCTGGATGAATAGGTATTGTCAGCGGCATTATAACGAAGCGAAAAAACTTTTCCAGCATTAAAAAGTGCTTTTGCCTTTTGAAGAGTAGTGGGGGTTGAACGGGTCAGAATCGTCTTCTCAATGGTTTTTAGCATACATTATAGAATCACTAACTTCCTTATTTTGTAGCGAAATTAATTTATTCTTTTCGGGTTTTAAAGAAAAATATCACGCAGGAACTTTTAAACTAAAAATAATGTATTACATTAGTATTACAAAGTTTTCATTTTAAATTCATTAAAGATGCTTAATGTTAGATTATCATTAACCATAGAAAAGGCGTTAAATGATTATTGTCAAAGAGCTGGCTTACCCAAGTCGCAAGTAGTAAAAGAGGCTTTGGCAATTTATTTAGCTCAGGAAAAATGTGCGATTACCCCATATGAAGCTGGTAAAGACCTTTTCGGGCAGGAAGGGAGCGGCATCGAAGATAAATCCACTACTTTTAAAGAACGCATAAAACAAAGGTTAGGTGAAAAGCACGCTCATTGATGCCGGTCCCCTGATTGCACTTTTTGATAAAAGTGACAAGTTTCATAAGGAGGCCATTTCATTTGTAAGGTTCCTTCAAAGTTCGCTGATTACTACATCGCCTGTGGTTACAGAAACTTCCCATATGCTAAGTTTCAGTACCAAAGTTCAGATTTCTTTTCTGGAATGGATCAATAGGGGTGGATTGCAAATTATAGAACTCAAAGATGAGCACATGTTTCGTCTAATTGATCTGTGTAGAAAATTTGACGATGTCCCTATGGATTTGGCAGATGCTACCTTAATCATAGCATCTGAGATAACTGGCATTAATGAGATAGCAAGTATAGACTCGGATTTCTATATCTATAGAAACATACGGAACCAGTATTTGACCAACGTTTTTCCAAAATAACAACCTGATCTGGACAAGCCAGAAGTTTAAAGTTGAGCTGTTTAATTTCTTTTTATTGTAGCTTATCATTATATTTCTAAAACTGTTTTTCGTTTTCGAGTATATGAACCCTTAGACTTTTTATGTTAAATACGAACTTCTTAAACCTTCCTCAGGATGAGCAAATAAAAAAATTATTTGTTCATGGAGTATTTATTATTGATATAAGATACTATGGATATAAAGTAAATTTATACCTCCTTTCAAATCAATATTATGAGGTATTTTATAATCACAAGTTAGATAAGATTGAAAAAATCGAGGCTTTAAATTATAACAGCTCCAGGATGAAATTTTATGCCGATCAGATTCACATCCCTTTGGCGTATAAGACAAAAGCTTAGCCGGGATTAAAGGTTGTTACTTGGCTCTTAAAAGTTTATCAATCTCAACCACCTGAGGTATTATTAGTTGAGTGTCGTTGTTGTAGATAACAAAATCCGCCAATTTTATTTTATCTTCTTCTGGCATTTGCTTTTCTATAATTGCTAAAATATCATTTTTGCTCCTGTGCTGGTCTCTCGCCAGTGTTCGTTGAATCCTTAATTCTTTAGAGGCGCTCACCATAATAACTTTATCAAGTTGTTTATGAGATGAAGATTCAAAAAGGATGGCGGCTTCCTTTAAAACGTAGGGAGCATGGCTATTTGAATCTACCCAATTTTGATAATGATTCTTAACCGCCGGATGGACGATTGCGTTCAAATCTGCAATATTGTTTTTTGCACCAAATGCTTTTTCAGAAAGGTATTTTTTGTTTAACGACCCATCAGAGAGGTAAGCTTCATTTCCAAAATGATTGATTATTTTCTCTATCAATGGCTTGTCATTGACCATGAGCCACTTAGCATTCGAATCCGCATCGTAAATCGGAATTCCTAATAAAGAAAATATTTTGGTGACTATAGTTTTTCCTGCTCCAATTCCGCCTGTTATGCCAACTTGAAGAGGTTTCATTTTAGTCTTCTAAGTTTTTTCTTAATCTCAACTTCTTGGGGTTCACCTTTAAGTCATAAATAAAGTCGGGAGCCATACCTAAGGTAGCATCAATAGAAGAGTCCTGAGCCTCAAAATTTCTGAAATTTGCCAATATTTGGAAATCTTCTTCAGAAATATCCTTTAATTTATCTTCCTGGACAGTATATATTACCTCAACTTTATCATCCAATAGAATATAACTTGAATCATTGGGAAAATTTATCGGCTTCACGTCCACCACATTTGTTTCTCTCACAAAATGAGCAACTTTAAATGTCACATGCACGGTAGTAGGAGAGAGGGAGATCAGTTCTGAGGTGGGTGGGCCAATGGAGATTTCTTCATTAAAATCTGAATCTATATCAGAAGGCAATGACACAGCGATAGTATCAGGCAGCGCATTTATTAATGAAGAAGGGCCAACGTACTCTACTTCACGAGGTTCTATTTGTATATTGCTTATGATCCGGTAGTCAGGCTTAAGACTGATCGCATTGCTGTCCACAACCGCCGTCACTCTCTTAGATACGTTATCATCAATATGAATAAATAAAGTATCCGTAACTACATAATTAAGGCTTATTTCACTGATTTGCTCTGAAATGATGGGCTCTAGCGAGCTTCCTAAAATGTAGTTAATTTGAGTGGGGTTATTTAACGGGATAGTAATGGGGTTGATGTTAAACCAGTAGGTTTTTCTTAATAAATTCCAACCGCCTCCTGAGACATCAATTTCTACTTTTTCAGGAAGTTCTTTTACTATTACTACACTATCAGCATTATCCAATAAAAACCTGATTGGATAATTTATTTTTGTATTGTAATTTTTATTTAATGCATTAAGCAGCCAGAAAGTGGTTCCTGCTAACAGGCATAACAGGATCACCCTCCAACTTTCTTTTTTACTTGATGAAAAAAGACTTCCAATCCAAGAAAATATATCTTTAATCTTTTTCAAAAACGATGCTTATTTGGCATATTGTTTACTTGCTTCTAAGGAAATGGCAGACTTTTCAAACTTTATTTTTACTCCTTTATCTATGTCTAAAACAACAGCTGTATCTTCAACAGCAGCAATTTTGCCATGAATACCACCAATGGTTACTACCATATCCCCTTTTTTGATATTTTCAATAAAACCTTTCTGCTCTTTCTGTTTTTTTTGCTGAGGCCTTATCATGAAAAAGTAAATCACAATACCTATTCCTACAAGAAATATTATGTTTATGTAATTTTCCAAGCCCGTACCGGCTTGTAGTAAAATAAAATGAAGCATTTGCGGTGGTTTATAGATTATTTAAAAATACAATAATAACACTTATGAACATTAAATAGCATTAATAAGGAATTTCTATCTCAGAAAAGACTTATTTTTTTGCCACTACAACACTTTTAATATTTAATTTACTAGTAGACGGATAAGTGTTGGCCGTTAAGGTTACGGTTTTGTTTTGTACACCTGGCTTGTTTGAACTATTGAATTCAACAACAATCTCTCCTGTTCCGCCTGCTGGGATTGGAGTTTTAGGATAACTAGGAACTGTACAGCCACAAGTTGCCTTTGCATCTTGAATAACTAAGGGAGCTTCTCCTGTATTGGTAAAGGTAAAAGTATGTGTCACAACATCTCCTTCAGTGATTTGACCAAAATCATGAACAGTTTTTGCAAAACTGAATGCTGGTAATGGACCATCTGGTTTAGTTTCGGTTTCTGCAGCAGTTTGCGTAACAGGTTGGTTTAAATTAGGTTGAACATTTCCTTGAATTTGGCCTTTATTTTCGATTTCTACCACCCTTCTTTCTAAACTGGAAACTCTTTTCTCAAGATCACTATTGCATCCAGCCATTAAAGTTAATACGAAAAGGAAGCTTAATAAATTTGTTGTTACTTTTTTCATTTTGATAATTTTAAATATTGGCAGTTTTTATTTCAGTTGATTAGCATCAGATGCTCAATCAACCACGAAATTATTGTTTTTTAAGTTTTGTAAAGTTACTTTTTTAGATTATCTATAACATGGGTAGTAAATTCTTTAGTTCCGGCTTTTCCACCCAAATCCCCTGTTCTGGTAGCCGGGTTTTTTAGAGTTTCCACAAGAGCCTGGTCAATTTTATCCCCATAGTCCTGCAGGCCCAGGTGATTGAGCATCAGGATTGCTGATTTTATAAGTGCGGTTGGGTTTGCCTTATTCTGCCCGGCGATGTCAGGCGCCGTTCCATGAACGGCTTCAAAGATGGCAACCTCATTTCCTATATTAGCACCGGCTACTATGCCAAGGCCACCAACTAAACCTGCACACAGGTCAGATAATATGTCGCCGAATAAATTTGTAGTGACAACCACCTCAAATTGCTCTGGTCTCATAACAAGCTGCATGCACATATTATCGATGATTTTGTCCTCAAGTACTATGTCGGGATAGTCTTTGGCTACGGCATTTCCAGCATCTATAAATAGCTTTCCAGCACTTTTTAGGATATTGGCTTTATGAACAAGTGTAATTTTTTTCTTGCCAAATTTATGCGCATACTCGAAAGCTGCCTTTACAATATTTATACACCCTTCTTTTGTTACCCTCGCTATGGAATCTGATATTCCTAAGCGTTCATCAAAAAATTCCAGACCAGAATATAATCCTTCAGTATTTTCTCTAAACAATACAAGGTTTACATTGTCAAATTTAGAAGGTAAGCCTTCCTGGGAAATGCATGGTCGCAGATTTTGATATAGTTCAAACATCTGGCGCAGTTGAACATTTACGCTTTTAAAGCCTTTGCCTACCGGAGTGGTAATAGGGCCTTTAAGAGCCACCTTGTTCCGGTTTAAGGAAGCTATCAACGTGTCAGGGATCAGCTGCCCCTTGGATTCAAAAGTCACCTGGCCTGCATTTTCTTCCTCCCACTCAATAGGAACCTGGGCTGCTTTAAATATCGCTTTTACAGATGCAGTAATCTCAGGACCAATTCCATCTCCTTCTATTAGAGTTACTTTTTTCATATCAGGAATGATTACTTTTTTTCCTTTATTTGACCTATCAGCTCTTCTACATCGTCCAATAATTTTTCTGCCTTCTCTCTGGCATCGCTTATCACTTTTTGGCCTTCTGATTTTGCTTCACTTGGGTATAAATCTTTGCCTTTTACAAGCTCATCCAACAACTCTTCAAGTGTCCTTCTTAGCTTATCCAGCCGATAAGTAAGCCTGTCACGAGTATTAGATCCTTTGTCAGGAGCGTAAAGAATTCCAAAAATTGCTCCAGCAGATGCAGCTGTAATAAATATAAGAATGTTGCCTACTGTCTTATTCATATTTATTTATTTTGTTTTCAAAGTCTATTAAAAGTTGTTGGAAAATTATC
>CAMPJM010000142.1 GCA_946886805.1 uncultured Flammeovirgaceae bacterium
CCCAAAATCAAGGGAGCCTCTCCTTTATTTTTGCCTTGGTGATAATGTTTTTATTAATTATTTTAATCTTATAAAATACCATGTTTAAAATTTCAAATTTAATTCTTTGGAATGCTTTTGTACTTGCTTTTGCATTTTGCAGTGCTTGTAATAATTCAAAGCCGACTTCTGAAACAGAAAATATTTCAGCAACAGATTCTGTTTCTAATGTATCTCAGGACACGCTCAATGCAATATCGCAGCCTTTGGTAACGGATATTTACACTGCTGATCCTTCTGCACACGTTTTCGAAGGCAAAATTTACATTTACCCGTCACATGATATCGATGCTGGAATCCCGCAGAAGGATGATGGATCGCATTTTGATATGAGGGACTATCATGTATTTTCTATGGAGAGTATTGACGGACCGGTGACAGATCACGGTGTGGCATTGGACATCAAAGATATTCCTTGGGCAGGCAGACAGTTATGGGCGCCGGATGCAGCTACGAAAGATGGAAAGTATTACCTGTATTTTCCTGTAAAAGATAAGCAAGATGTTTTCAGAATTGGTGTAGCTGTCAGTGATTCTCCGGCAGGACCTTTTACGCCGGAACCAGAGCCTATCGAAGGAAGCTATAGCATAGACCCTACCGTTTTTACGGATACTGATGGTACTTCATATATGTATTTCGGAGGTATTTGGGGAGGCCAGCTACAAAGATGGAGGACCGGAGAGTATGATTCTACTGGAGTGGAACCTGCTGCTGATGAACCCGCTATCAGTCCTAGAGTAGCTAAAATGAGCGATGATATGCTTGGATTCGCTGAAGAGGTGAGGGACATTCAGATTTTGGATGAGAGTGGCGAGCCACTTTTGGCCGGAGATAATGAAAGAAGGTTTTTCGAAGCTGCCTGGATCCATAAATACAACGACAAATATTATTTCTCATATTCTACGGGTGATACCCATTATATTGCTTACGCGACCGGTGATAACCCTTATGGCCCTTTTACATATCAGGGCGTGATTTTAAATCCTGTCATTGGCTGGACCAATCACCACTCTATTGTGGAATTTAAAGGAAAGTGGTATTTGTTTTATCACGATAGCTCGCTTTCAGGAGGTGAAACACATTTGAGGAGCATCAAAGTGACAGAGCTTACTCATAATCCTGATGGGTCCATTGAAACTATTGATCCGTACAGGAAATAATCGAACCATCTATGTAAATAATCCTTCTGGTGTCAATCGGAAGGATCATTTGCTTAATAGATTGGTCTTATATATTTTCTAAAATAACCCGCTCTAAAAGTTTATTTAAAAACTCCACTTCATAATCGCCCACCGTAGGTTCTAAATGTTCATTTCCAATACCACTGTGGTTGGTAATGAAAATGTAAGAACCATTAGTAGCTACACCCATATATCGCATAAGAAATTCTGTTTCTTTATCTATTCCACTAGCTGTTAAAGGGATGATTTTAATGCCTTTTTGAGAAGCCTCCGCAATTAATTGATGAATTTCTGAAACTACCTGTGGCTCATAATGTGGTGGCGCATCCAATAATAAAAATAATAAACGAGCATTTGCTTTGGTAGACCATTGAAGCTCGTTTATGGCTTTTTGCAAGGCAGTGTGGACTGCTTCAGGAAAATCTCCTCCACCTCCTGCATTTTGTTTTTTAATGAAATCGACTGTTTTGTCAGTATCTGCGGAAAAAGATGAAACTCTGGTAAGGTATTCATCCTCAATATCTCTATAAAATACCGAACCCATATTTATAACTGTTGATGGCTCTTTTGTATTAACGTTTCGGATCACATCAACTAATTCAACTTTTAAATATTCTAATTCGTCTCCCATGGACCCAGTTGCGTCGACGACGAAAGCTATATCTATATTTTTTGTTGTTTTATTTTGAACGTCAGTACCGAGCACTATCCGGTTTAAGCCATCGCTGTGACTTTTTATTGAAGTAATAAATTGATTATTTACCTGAAGTTTCAATTCGTTGATGTCTCGGGAAAGATTATTTTTTAAGTTGCCCCAAAGAATGGCTTTGCCTTTATTGTCAGTTTTAGATTCCCATAAAATATTGTTTTCCTTGTCTATAAGTTTGATGGAAATATCCACCATTTCTACAGAAGCTTCATTTTCTACAACAACATCAATTCGGCTTTCAAGATTATAAGACCAGTAGGTAGACATTTTACTGTAATCATCTTGTTGCTGCAAATTCCTCCAGAAATCCCAATGATCTGTATCTTTCCATTCTCCAGCAGTTATCTGACCTGCCTGGATTTCTCCATTACCATTTTCTCCTCCTGATGCCCCTCCGCTATCTGACAGACTATATGCACTGGTATCATCACTGTCTGGGCTTGCGGCGTCATCTGTACAGCTGAATAATAAAAAGGTGGAGCAAAAGAAAAGATAAATAGGTTTCATATCCATTATTTTAGGTTTTGCAATTTTTTATTAAGACACAGTACTATTGGAAATGGATGGAATGTCTCTATAAATTAACTTCTGATAAAAAAATGGCTGACAGATTTTAAATTGAAAGTGGGAAGCTGGATGTAAAACCGAACTTATAAGTTTGGACATAATATCTTTTAACTTTTTCTACATAGGACTCGATTTTTCTAATTAAGAGCTATTTAAAATCCAAAATTAACATTCGACCTTAAATCAAATATTATCAAATATTATTTCAAACATTTCCTGTCTAAAATGCATTATATAAATAACGAATATAATGATTACCAATTCATCAATTTATAAAAATTAAAAATAATAAAATAGCCTTTTGTTTTCTTTTATAGTATCTATAAACATTTTTTTAGTATGAAAATTTTTTACAAAAAAGCACAATATATGTTATTTTCATTTACCATGTTGGCTATTCCTACAACAGTGATTGCACAAGATCAGGTGATCACATTCAATATTGAACAGTCCAACTTTAACAATGGCACACCTCTTCCATCAGAAGAAACATTTGCGATAACAGGTCCATTAGGTGAAGATATTGTCCTGGTGTCATTAAATATTTATTCTGAGAATGATGATCTTAATGATAAGCCGCTTTTCAAGAACTATTGGAAAGAAAGCTTTGCCAATGAAGGCGATGCAAATTTTTATATCCCGGTAAGCTACAAGCTTAAAGGTGGTGAAGAATATAATATATCAATAGGTTATTTAAAAAGGATCAGCCAGGATGAATATGATTATATATCACAATCCTTGAATATATATTTAGGAGCCTATATTGATCAACATACTCAAATCACCTCAGATAAAGTTAAGCTGTTAAAACGACCTTCTGAAATGGTATCGGATTTAAATGATGTTGTCAATAATGCGCTATCTAATTATCGTATAGAAAACGATTATTCCTTTAAAGGTTTTTCGGATCTGGTTGCCTCCAATCTTGAGGCTATCAATAAAATCAAACTTGATGAGAATAAAGATGGAGAAGTTCGCCGAGATTATTTTAGCAAAACAATTGATAACTTAAAAGAACTTTTGAGCTATGAGGTAGCAAACCATTTAAATCATGGGCTTTATACATTGGTAGAAACCAGGTTTATCAAAGAATATCCTACTGAAGAGACCAGAAATATTATAACCCTGCATGCCGGTTACGGTGGAGTGTACCTTGATGGGGAAATAGATAATCTAAGCTATGACAATGGTGGTTTTGCAGGAATTACTTTTCCATTGGGGAAAAAAGCCTTTGCCTCCAAGTTTTGGAGTAATACAGCAATTGTTGCTGGTGTTTATTTTAATAATTTCGAAGATGAAAATGACGAAGAAATAAGTGGCCCAATCATTCAAAGACCTATTTATGTTGGTCTTGGATATAAGGTATTTGAATTTATAAGAGTCACAGGCGGGATAACTTTTTTAGAAGCAAAGGAGACAGCCGGAGATTTTGATAATCTGGGGAGCAATGTTTTTATACGTCCTTTTATTGGCCTTCAGGCCGATTTGAATTTTTGGGCTGATTTTTCCAGATAATTTTAACTTCTAAAATACCTGATATGCGATTATATATTTACACTGTTACATTATTTTTTATTTCTCTGAACCTATCTTATGGTCAACAAAACAGGTATGATGCCAGAATTGGTATTCATGCTGGTATCATTAATTACTATGGTGATCTGAACTCGAAATTTATAGCACCCAATGACCAAATTCGCGATTTTGATTTCGATTTTTTAAGTTATGGTATATCTGTAGAAAGGAACTTAACTCAGTCATGGGCTGTCAAATTACAATATAATAGAGGACAGTTTATAGCTAATGACCGGGCGATAAACTGGGATGGAAGTAGGGATGTTCACAATTCTAATTATACTCGTTCATTAAATGCCAAAACCGATATTGATGACCTCGGCCTTAAGTTTACATACTATACTGATAACGGAAAGCTGCTTTCAAAGAACGCCTTTGTTTCTCCATACATTTCATTCGGTGTTGGCCTGACCCACTTTAAAGTATTTGCAGATTTAGAAGACAACAATGGAAATCAATACTATTACTGGGGTGATAATTCCATTAGAAACTTGCCAGAAGGATCTCCCAATGCAACTATAATTGAACAAGATGGCTATTTTGAAACCAACGTGACAGCCTTGGAAACAGAAAAGAATTATGATACCAATGTCTTAAATATACCTTTTGGCGGAGGCTTGAAATTCAGGCTGGCAGAAAGATTTAATTTAAATCTGGATTATACATTGCGTTATACTTTTACAGATTACCTGGATGATGTCAGCGGAGAATATCGTGAGGTTTACAGTTCAGAATCTCAGACTTTTGCTTCCAATCCTACTAATACCATTGCAGACCTCAGAGGTAATGATGAAGGTAATGATTGGTATGCTTTTTTATCTGTTTCTTTGCATTATAGTTTTGGTAAAAAAGAAAGGGCATTTAACTCACCTGTAATTTTTTCCTCCCGCATGTATCAGCCTGCGGTATTGCCACCCCCTATACGTCAAGTCGATACAATTTCCTCTTTACCAGTCAAAGCCTTATCTGGTTTAAGAGATTCTCTCTCCTCTGTTTCAGAATCGAAGCAGCTTCCAGAAAGAAGTATTAATAAATTAGATGGCAGAACTACAAGAAGAAACCGAAGTGAAAATGCAAGATTTGATGACAGAAGAATGTTACGAATGGAGCGAAGGGAAACTATTGATTCATTATCCTATTTAGTAGAAAAGCAAAGACTGGAAAATGAATTGTATAATTTAAAAATTACCTCTCCTGATCCCAAAGTAAAATTAAAAGCAAAGGAAGATAGCTTGAAAATTGCTGAAGAATATTTTGCGGGAGCTGAAATGAGAAGTAGTACAGTTGACAATGATACTCTTCTTTCAAATAGGAGAGAAGAACTTGATAAACAAATTGAAGCATTGGATAGGAAATTGCAGAAGATGGTTGGTGCGGACACATCACTTAATCGTTCAATCACCACTGATTCTACAGGGTTTGTTGATACTGCAGATGTTAGATTTTCTGAAGAAGTCTATAATAAAAAAATTGACTCGCTAAATAATGAACTTGAAAATTTAAGGCAGAGAAGTCTTGCAAAAGATCAGAACACAGATTCTGTACAAAAATCAGCTAATGAAGAGAGAATTTTGTTGGAGGAGACGATGAATGACATTCAAGGTCAAATTCAGGCTGTTCAAATGGATACTATTAGTGCTGATTCTTTAAAATTGGGTTCAGATTCTTTAGCCATAAAAGAATTACAAAGCAGGTATGAAGTAATTGAACAAAGGTTGGAGCAACAAAAACAGAGACAACAAAACTATAATGATGATTTAACCGGAAATGAAGATTTGCACAACAATGTCGATCAGGAGCGTATCCAATACCTGGAAAGAGAAATGGAAAGCCTAAGGGAAGAAAGAGATAAGGCACGGAATAATAATAGTACTAGAAGAAATACAGATGTAGATTCTGGAGAAAGAGCAAGAATAGCATCTTTAGAGAGAGAAATAGATAGGTTAAGGAATAGAAGCAATGCTACTGTAAATCCTGTTATAATTCCTGCTGTAGAAAATAATGAGGATCCAAATAAAGATTTTGAAGACGAAATGCAACAAAATGAGCAAATGATTGATTCGTTGCAACAACAAATAGCAAATTTGGAGGCTCGACGAGAAATTGATACGACAGAAAATATACCATCAATTAAGAACGGTAATGATAATATTGATTCACAGATTGACCAAATGATGCAGGAAATCAAAGATTTACGTGCTAACCTTATCGCAATGGATGAAGATAAAGCAGCTAGTAGAAACAATCAACAAGAATCTCTACCTGAGATGCCTAAAGCTGAAGTTTTCTTTAATATAGGCTCTTTCATTCTCAGCAATTCAGATAAAACCAGAATTGAGGAATTGACTAAGTTTATTAAAAAATATCAGCAGTCTAGGGTTTTATTGAAGGGGTACACCGACCCGACAGGGTCTCCAGAAAGAAATCTTATGTTATCCAAGAAAAGAGCTGAAAGCGTAAAACAGGTTTTAATTGGAGAAGGAATTTCTGAAAATAGAATAACTACTGAGTTTTTTGGGGCAGATAGTGAAACGTCTGGTGACCTTGCTTATGGCAGAAGGGTAGAGATACTAATCCGGTAGAATCGAAATTATTGATTTCGTCTTTTGGCAAACGCTCTCTAGGAGTAACATGTTTAACCCGGAATATCCCGAAGTAAAATAGCTGCAAATCAGTCGCTTTACTAATTTTCATCCTGTAACCATAGCGGCGCTATGCTTTTCGGATGAAAATCCCTGATTTATTGCTATTTAACTTTTCATAACGATCCCTAATGCATAATCCCGTTTTAAGAACTTTAAGAATTAGAGGGATATACTTCTAGGTCGAACCATGCAAATTGGTGAACAGTTGATTTAATCATGACTCTCAAATATGCAGAGCTGTGGAGAATCGACTTTTATCGAATATAAATCCCTTAAGCTGTTCCCCAGCTTTTCCTCCTAACCCCTTATGTCTCTAAGCCGGATATTGCTAAAAATTACTTTTATCGAGTCCCTTTATTGTTTTAAAATAATCAACCGGAAAGGTTTGTAGGGTATCACAGAGGATTTTACCAAGGGTATCAGGTTGAATAATTAGTTCTAAAAAAAAGCATCAGTTAGTAAACTGATGCTTTGTGAAAAAGTAGTATTGCAACTTTTTAAAAAATATAACCCTGTAAAAAATTTGGATTACTCCTCAATAGGTGCAGTTGGTTCTTCAGAATTTAATTCTTCCTCGTTCTTCATCGCATCTGTTTCTGTTCCAGTAGCTTCAGTTTCAGTCTCTGTTACATCAGCATCACTAGCTGGAGCTTCAGTTTCTGTTACATCAGTTTCAGACTCTATTGCTTCAGTCTCTGTAGCTTCAGTGTCTGTTGGCTGATATGTATCTGAATCTTGTGCATCTTGTGCAAATACTGCTGTAAAACCTAACAACGCAATTCCGAAGGTTAAAAATATTTTTTTCATAGTATTAGTTTGATTAATTAAGTTAAAAAAATTATTTATTTGAATACCTAGTATAGAAAAAGCGTGCCAAAAATTATTTTAGCTTAAAAATGCGTAATTAGGGGGTTTTTTAGATTATTTTACGCTTGTTATCCTCTGCCTTGGTGTAAGAAGTGGGCAACTTGGGGAAAATTTCTACATTTTAAATCCGTTTTTTAGTTTGGAGATGTTGAATTGCAAATTTGGTCAAGTAATATTTCTGTGATGGTATTTTCATGAATCAAGGGGTGGTTCTGGGTAGGTTTATTTTTGAATTATCTGCTATCAATGATTCGGCCAAAGCCAAATTTCCACAAGCTTTCTATAGATGCACTTGAGTAATCCGACTTCAACAGATCCATGACTTTAGCTGGTCGAATATCAATTATTTGTTAATAGAAGCACCTGTGCTCGTCCGGATTTGCCCCAAAGGGATGCCTATGGCACAATCCGGAAGCCCTAGCTTTGATTTGTAATCCTATTTAAACAAGTCTATGAAAGCGCATTGCAAATGCTTGCTTTGATTAGGACGGGATTAAAAATCCCGACCAGCGGTTCAATTTAGTAGCAGAAGTAGATATGGTAATCTCTGTTCAATCAATCTATTCTTACGAGGACAGCAATCGACCGGTTTACAAAGCAAAAAGCACCGGTTGAATCAACCGGTGCTTTAAGATAAGTTGACTTGCAACTTATAGAAATATGATGTTATTTATTGGATTTTACTCCTCAATAGGTGCAAGAGGATCTTCAGATTTTAAATCTTCTTCATCTTTTATTGCATCTGTTTCAGTTTCAATCCCATCTGATTCAGGTTCAATGTAATCAGTTTCAGGTGCGTCCATTTCCGGTACATCCGATTCTGAATCAAGAACATCAGTTTCAGTTTCCAGTGGATCAGCGTTAGGATCTAAAGTCTCAGTTTCAGTTGCATCATTTTCTGTGGGTTGATAAACATCTGAATCTTGAGCAAAAGCTGCTGTAAATCCTAAAAAGGCAATTCCGAAGGTCAAAAGTATCTTTTTCATAGTATAATTAATTTTAGTGTTAACTATTAAGTTTAAATTTATTTACTTACACTAATAGAAATACTGTGCCAGAAAAAATTATTAGGTTAACAAGCTGGTAAACAGTATGTTATATATTCATACAAATTGCCTATTAAAAGTTTAATGAAGAAATTTACATCAATGTGTAGGGGATTTTCCACACTTTTTATTTCTAAAAATTCAGTAGTGGGAATTTTCGATGAATAATCAGGCCGTTCTCCCATATTCCGTTGGCTTTCTTATAAATGCATCGCTTACGAGCAGCAGCATTTTTAGGAATTTTTGACGAAGCTCTGGCATTAGCTTATATAGATGCGAACCAAGATCCTTC
>CAMPJM010000143.1 GCA_946886805.1 uncultured Flammeovirgaceae bacterium
CCGCTGTATTCGCAAGATAATTAATCATTTCAGATAAAATCTTAACACAATCTGACTACAAGAAGGTTCGTGAAGATCGTTATGCGTCTTTCGACAGCGGAAAAGGGAAAGAATTTGAGGCAGGAAACTTATCGCTTGAAGATCTTAAAGCATATGCGATCGAAAACGGAGAACCTGCTTTAACCAGTGGAAGACAAGAGTATATGGAAAATATTATCAACAGATACATCTAATATCAATTCCTAAAAATTCAATATGAAAAATTCTATTAATTCAGGCGGTCAAAATATGCCTTTTATTATTGGCATCACTTTGATTGCCACACTTGGAGGATTGCTTTTTGGATATGACACAGCGGTTATTTCAGGTGCTGAAAAATCTGTTCAGGCATATCTGATAGACAGCCTAGGACTTAGTTCCTGGGTACACGGAGCAACCATTTCCAGTGCTTTAATAGGCTGTATAATAGGTGCGGCATTTTCAGGAGTTTTAGCATCAGGTTTAGGCAGAAAAAAATCATTAATCTTGGCAGCAACCTTGTTTTTCTTTTCTGCCTTGGGATCGGCCTATCCTGAATTTCTGTTCTTTGAAAGAGGTGAGCCCACTTTGGGCTTGCTATACATGTTCAATTTCTACAGAATAATCGGTGGAATTGGTGTGGGTCTTGCTTCTGCTGTTGTACCTATATTTATAGGTGAACTTGCACCGGCAAATATTCGGGGGAGGCTGGTTTCATTAAACCAATTTGCTATCATTTTTGGAATGCTTGTCGTGTATTTTGTCAATTGGGACATTGCCAATGGACAAACCGTGGAATGGATAAATGAAGTAGGCTGGAGAAGAATGTTCCTTTCAGAAGCCTTACCAGCAGGTTTATTCGGAATTTTACTGTTCTTTGTTCCTGAAACTCCACGATATCTTAGTTTAATAAATAAGGATGATGAGGCACTCAAAGTTTTAACCAAAGTAAATGGAGCTGATAAAGCCAAAAGTATTTTGTTAGAAATAAAAAGTTCTATTGGACATCATTCGGGCAAATTACTTTCTTATGGCAAAACAGTTATAGTCATTGGTGTATTGCTTTCGGTATTTCAACAGTTTGTAGGTATAAATGTCGCGCTGTATTATGCCCCAAGGATTTTCGAAAGCATGGGTGCTGCTAAGGATGCCTCTATGCTCCAAACAGTGGTAATGGGAATAGTGAATGTATTGTTTACTGTTTTAGCCATTTTTACCGTAGATAAATGGGGAAGAAAGCCACTCCTGATGGTTGGATCAATTGGTATGGCAGTAGGAATGTTTGCCCTTTCGGCCTTATCATATTTTTCTGTACTTGGAACAGGAACTTTAATATTCATAATTGTCTACACAGCCTCATTCATGATGTCGTGGGGACCTATCTGCTGGGTGTTAATCTCAGAAATTTTCCCAAATAAAATAAGAGGTAAAGCAGTAGCTGTCGCAGTTGTAGCTCAATGGACGGCTAATTATGTTGTTTCATCTGTTTCACTGCCAATGATGGAGTTTAATAGTGATATAACTTATGGATTTTTTGGTTTTATGAGTATTATTTCATTCTTCTTCGTGTGGAAGATGATTCCCGAAACGAAAGGCAAAACCCTGGAAGAGTTGGAGAGCTTGTGGACAAAAGACTCAGATAATACACCTAAATCATCCAACAGCACTAAAATAGAAAATGTAAATTTTTAAAATCGATCATTTCTCCAAAAGAAGACATTTGGATTTAGTTTAATAATAAAAAAGCCGCTAAAAATTTCAGCGGCCTTTTTTTTATAAAATTGAATATTTGTAACTCTATTCGACAGTAACGGACTTAGCTAAATTCCTTGGTTGATCCACATTACAACCTCTTAGTACTGCAATATGATAAGACAGCAGCTGCAGGGGTACTACTGAAACCAAAGGCATAAATGCAGCATTTGTTGCAGGTACTTCTATAACAAATTCAGCCATTTTAGGGATTAGTACGTCTCCCTCGGTAACAATAGCAATAACTTTTCCCTTTCTTGCCCTTACTTCCTGAATATTGGATACTATTTTATCGTAAGAGTCATCTCTGGTAGCAATTACCACCACAGGCATTTCTTCATCTATTAATGCAATCGGACCGTGCTTCATTTCTGCGGCAGGATATCCTTCCGCATGTATGTAGGAAATTTCTTTTAATTTTAACGCGCCTTCCAAGGCGACAGGAAAATTAAAGCCTCTTCCAAGATATAAAAAGTTTCTTGCGTCTTTAAATAATTGGGCAATGAATTCTATTTTATCATTCAGTAATAAAGCCTTTTCAACTTTTGCCGGAATGTTTTCTAATTCCACCAGTAGCTCTCTAAACTTTCTTTCGGTAATTGTGCCTCTTTTTTTGGCAACCTGAATGGCCATCATAGATAAAACAATTAACTGAGCAGTAAAAGCTTTTGTGCTTGCCACTCCAATTTCCGGGCCTGCATGGGTATAGGCACCTTCATGAGAAGCCCTGGCGATAGAGGATCCGACAACATTACATACACCGAAAATTATTGCACCTTTAGATTTTGCCAATTCAATAGCCGCCAATGTATCTGCGGTTTCTCCCGATTGAGAAATGGCAATAACTACATCACCTTCCTTTATAATGGGATTTCTGTATCGAAATTCTGAGGCATACTCAACCTCAACCGGGATTCTGCAATACTCTTCAAATATATATTCTGCCACTAAGCCAGAATGCCATGAAGTGCCACAACCTAGTATAATTATTCTTTCTGCGTTATTCAGTTTATCGGCAAATTCACGAATACCCCCCAACAAAAGGTGACCTTTGGAAGAATTTAGCCTGCCCCGCATACAATCGCTAATAGACCTGGGTTGCTCGTAAATTTCCTTTAACATAAAATGATCGTAGCCACCCTTTTCTATTGCTTCCAGCTCCACATCTAAAGTCTGAATATAAGGACTCGTTGGAATATCCTGCGTGTTCTTAATTTTCAAACTATCAGTAGTGATATGGGCAATTTCGAAATCATTTAAATAAACAACCTCATTGGTATATTCAATAATAGGCGTCGCATCAGATGCCAAAAAATACTCCCCTTTTCCAATTCCTATAACTAAGGGGCTTCCTTTTCGGGCCGCTATCAAAGAATTGGGATCATCTTTCGACATTATAACTATGGCATAGGCACCTATTACCTTGCTCAAAGCCAACCTGACAGCCTCCAATAAATCACATTGTTGGTGTTGCTGGATATCTTCAATGAAGTGTATAAAAACTTCCGAATCAGTTTCGCTTAAAAATACATGCCCCTTATTTATTAAATCCTGCTTGATGGCATTATAGTTCTCGATAATTCCATTGTGGATAAGAGCAAGGTTTCCACTTGCCGAATAGTGAGGATGCGCATTCACGTCATTAGGTTCTCCATGGGTTGCCCAGCGGGTGTGTCCCATTCCTATTGTACTGTTTATCCCATCACCATTTTCCTTCAAAAAATCTTCCAGATCGGAAACTTTACCTTTTTTCTTGTACACGTTAAGGTCATCGTCGATCAAAGCTATTCCCGCACTGTCATAGCCTCTATATTCAAGTCGTTTTAAACCTTTAATAACAATTGGATAGGCTTGTTTAGAGCCAATATATCCTATAATCCCACACATATGTTTAAATTCTTACGGTATGAAAAGTTCTAAAAAAATTACTTTTTTAATTTTGTGTAATAAATTCTCAATTTGATATCTGAATCACTTACATTAAAATTATCAATAAGCGCACTGGACGAATAAATTAAGGCTTGGTCAAAATCAATACGGCCGTCCATATATTGAGAAAAATAAAAATGCGCATCAGCCAAATAATCATCATTGACTTCATCATAGGTAAAAGCCAATGGAGCATTTGATACGTTGTTTATAGCACCTTTTACTAAATTTGAGTCATCTGTCAAATTCAACCTGAAATTTGTTGGGGGTTTTAACCCAAGAGAAGTTGTTTCTACACCGCCTAAAACTATATCGGCTTTGTTAATAACAAATGAACCTGCTGTATCAACAAAACTATTAAAGGCGCTAAAATCCAGTTTTGGTACAAGTCCTGTTAAATACTGTCCATATATTTCACCATTTGAAGTAAATTCCTGGTAAGATTCTACGGTAGGCAAAGCTCCCGTGGACCGGTCAGTACTGATATGACTAAAGTTAGGAACGATATTAAAAGTAGATCCGTTACTTTGCACACCTACATAGGTCGATAAGTTTAATTGTACTGTATCTTCGCTTGTATGATAGTGTAATGTTAATTTAGAATCAGAATCATTGATATTAAAAGCAACAATTGCATCATTTTCCGGACTACCTTTTATCGCCAGGCCACGAAATATATTTTTATAAAATTCAATTGTATCTTCCTCTACATCAGGCTTGTTTTTGAAATAGGCAAACAATTCAGCACCTATCGTATTGTCCAAGGTAAATGTAAATAGGTCCTGACGACCCAATTTCATTGAATCTTCGGTGGTACGGTATAAAAAAGAGCCCTGGCCTATTGGTGCATCTTCAAAACTGATATAGTTTGTCTTATAGTAGTTGTTAAGTGTAATGCTTGTATCAGGTTTTATCCTATGGACAGTGTAGTTCTGTATCCTGTTAGTGTCGACGCCATAAAAATAACTTGGGTCAAAAGATAAAGTAATAGAGTCGTAAACTGCCTCAGCTTTTATGGTAGATGAACTCCAGCTCACTTGTGTGTAAGCAATTGCTTCTGTCAATCCCAAAGAAGCGTCTGAGTAAAAACCCGAAAATATCTCACTTCCGGAACCTGTGTTGACCGAGTCAATATACACCATGCTCGCCTCTACGGGTAACTCCACATAATAAACCCCGATCTTATCGTCGGGGTTTATTGAAATTCCAATTTCACTGGGATCTTCACAAGACAGCAATATAAAGGCCAATGCAGCTATTAGCCCAACTTTTTTATCCAACAAGTTCATTATATAAATTATAATAAGAATCTAAAAAATTATCACCTTTTTCTATTGTATCAACCTTTTTATCTTTAGAGATATGCTCTAACAAGGCGTGAAGGGATTTACCATATTCGTCTTCCGATTTTATAACTGCATCAGCATATTCTGCGCCAACTTTAATAAAACCTTCAAAGTCTCCGGATTTTAAATGATTGAGCATGCTGTCTTCAATGTCTATCATTTTCACTTTCTCAATAAGATCATTCTTGAACTTATGTGCAAAAGGATTATCATACACCGTAAAAACTGTTTTTGTATCCTTAAACATCGGATCGTTTTTGTATGTGGTCTTCAGGTACATCGGAATCAAACTTGTCATCCAATCATTACAATGCACTATATCTGGAGCCCAGCCCAACTTTTTCACAGTTTCAATTACACCTTTGCAAAAGAAAATTGCCCTCTCATCATTGTCTTCATAAAATTTATTTTCTTTATCAAAGAATACAGACTTGCGATGAAAATAATCTTCATTATCTATAAAATAAACTTGTAGTTTAGCATTGGGAATAGACGCCACTTTTATAACAAGAGGTTTTTCTTCCTCGCCAACTGCAATATTTATTCCTGATAATCTTACTACTTCATGTAAACGGTTTTTCCTTTCATTTATTAGCCCAAACCTTGGTACTAATATCCGGATTTCCATGCCTCTCTCCTGCATTGCCTGGGGCAATTTTCTAACAAAGTCGGCTACCTTGGAAGTCTGTAGAAAAGGATTGATTTCACTTGCTACATAAAGTATTCGAAGTTTTGACATATTTATTGAAATTTAATTGAAATTCAGTTAAGACACTCTACGGGACTACAAATTTACAAATTTTTTCTCTAATTTCAAGATTATTGTTTTTGAAAAACGTAGTTTTAGCCCAAAATATTATATCAGATAGGTATATGGAGGTTTTTACAGAGGTCGCCCCTTTACAGGACTATCTTCAAACTAAAGGACATTACAAAAAGGACATAGGATTAGTTCCAACCATGGGAGCCTTGCATGAGGGCCATATTTCATTAATCAAGCAGTCGATGAATGAAAACAAACTCACTGTTTGCTCAATCTATGTAAACCCAACGCAATTTAACCGACAGAGCGACTTGGAAAACTACCCGAGGAAACTCAATGACGACATAGCCTTTTTAGAAAAAAATGGCTGCGATATCCTTTTTGCTCCCAGTGACAAGGGAATGTACCCCAGCCTTCCGCTAGTAAAATTAGGCTTTGGACATTTGGAAAGGATAATGGAGGGCGAATTCAGGGAAGGGCATTTCAATGGAGTGGGAGTGATAGTGAGCAAACTACTCAACATTATAAATCCCGGGAGGGCTTATTTCGGCCAAAAGGATATTCAACAGTTTTTCATTATAAAGCAACTTGTGAAAGACCTATCTTTTCAGGTCGAATTAGTGAAAGTACCTACAGTTCGTGAAAATGATGGTTTAGCCATGTCTTCCCGAAATTTAAGATTATCTCCTGAACATAGATCAAAAGCCCCTCTTCTCCATCAATCTTTGGTTAGCGCAAGTAAAATGCTGAAAAATGGTACCTCCATTGACACAACAAACAATTACGTTAGGGAACTATTTTTAAAAGATAATGATTTTCAATTGGAATATTTCGAGGTCGTAAGCAGCGAATCGCTTGAAATATTAGATCAAAAGCCCGAAAAAGGTACAGTTATTTTGTGTATAGCAGCCTATTTAGGAGAGATCAGATTAATAGATAATATCTTTTTAATTTTATAGTTTTGCAAAAGATTCCGTTTTTAGTTTTACCCTTCTATTTTTTAAAGGGGAAATTAAAATAAATCTGACGTTAAAGTTTTCTTTAGGGGATTTTTCGGAGTAAAATTTTAATTGACTTAATTCCAATGTACATAGAAATTTTAAAATCTAAGATACACAGGGCTAAAATAACCCAGGCTGAGCTTCATTATGTTGGTAGTATTACCATAGATGAGGACCTTATGGATGCCGCATATCTTTTAGAAAATGAAAAAGTACAAATAGTAAATGTTAATAACGGGGAGCGATTGGAGACCTATGTTATTAAAGGAGAAAGAGGCTCAGGGATGGTTTGCCTTAATGGCCCTGCTGCCCGTAAAGCTCAGGTAGGTGATATTGTTATTATAATATCCTACGCGTCCATGGAACGTGAAGAAGCAAAAACTTATCAACCCAAATTAGTTTTTCCTGATAGTCACAATAAGCTAGTATAACACCAACTAATTTGATTTCTAAGAAGGTAACATCTTTTTTAAAATACTTCATTTCTTTGGCCGTAGCAGCAGGTCTGTTCTGGTTTGTTTACAAAGATTTGAATATCACCTCCTCCGTTGAAAAAATAAAAGATGCCAACTATTCCTGGATTTTTCTTTCTATTTTTCTCTCTATCATAAGTCACATTTCCCGGGCGTACCGGTGGAATATCTTATTAAAACCTGCGGGTTACAGCCCTACCCTATCCCGGACTTTTTGGGCTGTAATGGTTGGATATCTGGCAAACTTAGTAGTTCCCAGAATGGGAGAAGTCACCAGATGTGGGGTCTTGAAAAAAACGAATGAAGTGCCAATGACTGTGTCTATTGGAACGGTGGTGGCAGAGAGAATTATAGATTTCTTGACTTTGATGCTACTGGTGGTCCTTGGGTTTATCATAGAGTTCGAAAGACTGAATGAATTTCTCTCAGGGTTTTTGTTTGAGCAAGCAGCAGTGGTGGGCGATAATCTTTTTGCCTTATATCTCTTAGCAGGAATAGGACTTGTGTTCTTTATTATTGTTTTCATAATAATAAGGATCTTTAGGCATAAAATTAGGAGAAACCCCTTATTTCTCAAAGTCCGGTCTTTTTTACGCGACATGGTATCAGGGCTTACCAGTATAAGCAGAATAGAACAAAAAGCGGCTTTCTGGTTTTCAACATTTGTAATTTGGTTGATGTACTTCCTGATGTCCTATGTAGTGGTATTCGCCCTGGAGGAAACCTCATCTCTCGGGATAGGCGCTGGAATTGCATTGTTGATAATGGGAGGCTTGGGTATGGCTGCTCCCGTACAGGGAGGAATTGGCACATATCATGCTTTAATTACTGCCGTTTTGCTGTTATATGGCATAAAAGAAGCCGATGGACAGGTTTTTGCGTTCATATTGCATACATCGCAACTACTAATGGTGGTTGTGGTAGGCAGCATAAGCCTGGTAATCAGTATGGTGATAACGAAAAAAAGCAAAAGCAATAAAACCGATCATGGCAACCAAAAATAAAATTCTCCTCCCTGAACAATTAGATGACCAAATTTCCGTTTGGAAAAAAGAAAAAAGAACGATTGTCTTTACCAATGGCTGTTTTGACATTATTCATTTAGGACACATAGATTACCTGGAAAAGGCCAAAAGCCTTGGTGATATTTTAGTAGTGGGAATAAATAGTGATGATTCTGTCCAGCGACTGAAGGGTGAAACCAGACCGGTGGTAGATGCTTACGCAAGGGCCAGAATGATGGCAAGTATGGAATTTGTGGATGCCGTTACTTATTTTGAGGAGGACACTCCCCTTGAGTTAATCAGCAGGATAATACCTGATGTTTTGGTGAAAGGAAATGACTATGTTATCGACAACATAATTGGGGCTGATATCGTATTGAAGAATGGTGGAAAAGTAGACACTATAGAACTTGTACCAGGATATTCTACCACAAAAATTATCGAAAAAATCAAAAAAATAAATAAAAGTTAAGTAGTAAAATATATGATAATAATTATTGGTATCGTTTTTATGATCATAAGCTTTGCCGTTAGCTCAAGGCTTAAAAATAAATTCA
>CAMPJM010000144.1 GCA_946886805.1 uncultured Flammeovirgaceae bacterium
CAACATCCCTTGCGAGGACTCTCCCTAACGCCTTTTCAATTGGCACAAGTTCTTCTCCATGCAATTTTGCAGAAAATTCCTTAGCGTTCTCACTGATAATTTTGTTTGCTTCTTCATATGAAATCATAAATCAGTATTTTAGTGACTAAGCTGGACAAGCCCCGAAATGCTTCGGGGCAGGCTCGAAGCAAAGGGTTCCCGAAAGGGATGGCTTTGCCGCACGCAAAGGTAAATTAAGTTAAAAAAATGCAAAGAACGCAAAGTTGTAAATATGCATCGCAGAATTTTGCTAATTTTGTTTTTGGCTTTTCGTTTTTTTGAAACTTTTATCAACGCCAAAGGCATGCCCATGGCAAAACGACACGACTATTGATGATAAGAGCCTAATGTCCGCCGCCCTTCATCATTTTCCTGGCGTGAAATACCGCCGGCAGAATAGCCTCCAGCGATTCTCTCACCCCATTAGTGCTTCCCGGCAAGGTAACTATCAATGTTTGACCGATAGAGCCTGCAACTGCTCTGCTCATCATGGCCAGCGGAGTTCTCATCTGGCCGTAGCTTCTAATAGCTTCTGTGATTCCATCCGCATCTCTTTCCAATATCTCCTTTACTGCCGCCACGGTATTGTCCCTTGGCCCAAGCCCGGTTCCGCCTGTTGTAAAGATAAAATGCACATCATTGTCAACCCATTCCCTTATTTGTTGCTGTATTGCTGCTTTTTCATCCGGAACTATTTCATAATGTTTTACTGAGGCATTAACCTGTTCAAGCATTTCAATAATCTTTTTTCCACTCTTATCTTCACGCTTTCCTGCCGCAGTAGAATCAGAACAAACCAGCACCGCACAGGTTGGGGACGTTGAAAAGAACTTTGTTCTGTCGCTCTTGCCACCTTTTTTCTCCAATAATTTTATATGGCCAATTTCCAAGGCTTTATCCACAGGCTTTAGCATATCATAAATCTCCAAAGCTGCTACTGAAATTGCCGTCAACATTTCCATTTCAATGCCAGTCCGCCCTATCGATTTGGCATTTCCTGTTATGACCAGTCCGGACTTTTCAAAAATTTGCTCTTCAAAATAGTCAGCGTGGTCTTTCTTACTGAGATAGTTGATCTGAATGTCCATCCCATCTATGGCTACAGGGTGGCAATGCGGTAGTAATTGAGGAGTTAACTTTGCCCCTATGAAACCAGCTGCCCTGGCAACGTCAAACAAATTACCTTTTGGCAAGGCATCATTTTTAATAAGATCAATAGTGGCTTTTGTGCAAAAAACTATGCCGATAGCAGTTGCAGTCCTTAGGGTAATTTGTTTATGGGTAATATCTCGCATCGTAAAAGTCTTGATTTTAAAGGAAAAAATTTATGCCGTTCACTTTACGCTATTATCTGTAATTTTATTAAAGGGACTTTCCTTCAATTCTTTAATTTCAATCGAATCACCAACGCTGATGCTCCCATTCCCTTCGTGAACCAAATTTTGGCCGAAATAAATTTTGTTATTGATTTTTCGATATTGAGAAAGTGTTTTAACCGGCTCTTTGCCTTTGGTAGCATCCTCCTGATTGATTGTTGGTAAATTACACCTTGAAGAAAGTTTCATTCCATAGAAGTGAATGTTGTTAACTATAAAATGGCCCATTTCATCCTCAAAATAAGGTGTGCCTCCCGAAAAGACAATATTCGGACGAAACCTGTTCATGGGAATCGCTTCAGCCATCCGATTGTTCAAATCTACCAAGGAACTTTCACCTATCATTAAAAAAGGATAACTATCAGAAAAGGAATTGATTTCTTCCTTGTTGCGGTGTGGGGGTGTTAGTAATCTTTGCGAGTTGTCCGGCATGTGAACTAATCTGCATTCAATCTCCAGTTTTTTTGAAAACCATTCATCAAACTTCTGGTCTACGTGCAGAGCTAGACAGGAATCGTCCCAAATTTGCACCTGGATCGTTGAGCTTCCTTTTTCATTGTAAGGTATACCTATAAAGTCGTCAGGGTTTTGCACATGGAATACTTTGAGACCGTTTTCTTCCAATTCAACCCGAAGAAGTGCAAGTTGAGCAACCGTTCTCTGACTAATAAATCGACCGGTTTCATCTATCAACATCCATCTTCTGTCAAATTTTAATCCCCTATCGGTTATTTCAGAAGAGGACAGTGAAACTCCGCCGAGAGATTTTATGGGATAAATGACCAATTGACTTATTTTCATGAAGCGAAATTAATAGGTTTGGCCGAAAAACACTATAACTTTAAGCCGGATTATTCATTAATGATCGTGATGAGAAGTAAAATAGCCAAAAGTCTATTTCGGATTTAAGATAAGATGCTTTTTTATTTAACTTGGGGCGGAAAACGAATCAATGTTTTATGTGACAATATTCTTTAAGAAATAAAGCTATACAATGAATTTCAGGCAAGAGTTTCCCGTATTAAACAATTACACCTATTTGAACACTGCCAGCTCAGGGATTTTATCACAGCCGCTTTTGGATTGGCGACGAGGTCATGACACTGACTTTTTTAATAATGGAAGCATATTCCGCAACGAAAAGGACAAACTGTTATTGGAGGCAAAAGAAGCTGTTGCAAGATTCTTCAACTCAAAGCCGAAGAACACATTTTTAATCCCCAATTTCTCATTTGGCTTTAACACATTATTGGACAAGCTTCCAAAGTCACATCGTTTTCTGTTGTTAGAAGATGATTACCCTTCTGTAAATTACCCTGTTCAGAGCAGAGGATTTATCCACGACTATGCAACAGCGAATGAGTATTTGGAAGAAAATATTGTGGAAAAAATAAAGCATTTTGAACCCACTGTTTTTGCCTTTAGTATAGTTCAATATATCAACGGCATCAAGATTGATCTCGAATTCATTAAGAAACTAAAAAAATCGTTTCCTTCCTTGTTAATTGTTGCTGATGGGACACAATTTTGCGGAACAGAAATTTTCGATTTTGAAGATTCTGGAATTGACGTATTTATTTCAAGTGCCTATAAATGGATGCTGGCTGGATATGGTAATGGTTTTATTTTTCTTAAGGACGAGGTAATAAACGAACTTTTTGCTGAGGCAGGAAAATTACCTGTTCCTAAGGAATCGTTCTTAAAGGGTAAGGAATTACCATCTTTCTATTTTGAGCCGGGACATCAAGACACTCTGGCTTTTGGAAGTTTGCTCCAGTCTATTTTATTTTTTGAAAAATCAGGCTTTTCATCGTTGGAAGAGCGGATCAAAAAGGTATCTGCCGCAGCAAAAGTCGCATTTATTGAGCGAGGTTTAATTGATCAGAAAGTTGCCGCGCGAAAAGACCATTCGTCGATTTTCAACCTGAACATTAATGGTAATATCGCAAAAAGATTTCACGATGAGCGGATCGTTTTTTCAGAGAGAGGAACGGGAGTTCGTGTTTCCTTTCACTTTTACAATACTGAAAACGATTTGCAGCATCTCTTAAAAGTAATAGACAAGTAGTAATTTTGACTCCTTTTAAAATGAATTAACAAAAAGCAACAGGATTTAAAAATTCCCTATTGAAGAATCGAAAAACAATATTAATCACCACTGATTTTCGTTGAAAATTGTATTTTATTGAAAGTATAGTTTCTTTTGTAGCCTAAAGAGAAAATATTGAAACCTGAATTATATGTAATAGGTGCGGGTCCGGGTGATCCAGAGTTGATTACTATGAAGGCTCACCGAATCCTACAGAACGCAAAGGTTGTATTATATGACAATCTTGCCAACAAAGAATTGTTGGATCTCACTCCCCCGGATTGTGAAAACATCTATGTAGGAAAACATCCCTATGGATCATATACCCCACAGGAAACGATACACGAACTAATTAAGGAACATGCCTATAGTAAAGGCCAGGTAATTCGATTAAAAGGTGGTGATCCTTTTATTTTTGGCAGAGGTTACGAAGAAATAATTTACGCAAGGGAGCAAGGTATAAAAACGCACTATATTCCCGGCATCACCAGCATGCAGGCAGTGGGTTTTGATGATATCCCCCTTACACATAGAGCTTTAAGCGAAGGGATATGGGTAGTTACCGGGACAAAAAAAGACGGCTTTTTGTCAGATGACCTTGAGCTTGCCTTAAAAAGTAAAGCCACCGTGGTGATATACATGGGTATGAAAAAGATTCAGGATATTGCTGCTGCGTATATAAAAACCGGCAATGGGGATATGCCGGCTGCTATTGTTCAACACGCTTCCTTGCCACATAAGAAAGTTGCTTTCGGTAAAGCCGCAGATCTTCCTGAATTAGCTGAAACTCATAAACTTACTCATCCTGCTATCATCATTATTGGCCGGGTGGTATCTTTGAAAGCTATAGAATAGAGGTACTCTTTCACGTCACACCTTACGCAGCTGCAAAGCCAGTCGAAAAACAAGCTTTTGTGGAAAGATTAATCGGCTGCCTTTAGCAAATCAAATATCGAACGAACCCTTGATTACCACAAAGCAGTCAAGAAACCCAATTGTCTAATGCATTGCTCTTTTTTAAATCGAACTCAGGTTAATAGCTCAATCTTCTTCTTCCAGTTCATTGCTTATACAGCTGCAAAACCAGTCCGTTGGACGCAACGCAGCGGAGATCCGAAACCGGCAAAAAGGAATTTCTCAAATAGGAACGGAATACTTATCGTCGGGTAGAGTACTTCGCCTACTGGTTTGCTCGACCCTTCGGCGATAAATTTATTGAACGAAGCGTCAAGGCGCTTGTATATGAAAAGGTGGTAGAATGTATATTAATTCACTTTTTACAGGATTTTAGCCTCGGAGTATAGATCATATGCGGCAACGAGCAATTCCCGATCGTGCGGTGTTTTATCCCTTGCATACTCGTTTAAGTCATCACGACTCTCCAAATAAAGCGGCTGATAAGATGATTCAAGTTCGTTCCAAATGACCAGCAGATAACTGTAACTCATTTTACTCTCCCGGCCTTTTTCTAACCAAGAATCAAAAAGCTCCTCATCAAGCGATTTTGGAAAATCAGCACCATCAAACATAAGCAAGTATTAATCTTTCGGGAAATATAACGCAATTTAGAGAAAACCGTTGGCTGAGCAAATCAATCTTTATAAACAAGTCTCTACGACATTCCTTGCGCAGCTTCCAACCAAAGGTGTTACCGCAGTGGTTGTAGCGACAGTGATAGTTGATTTTGGTATCTGCTCTTAGCGGTGAGCTACGTCCTTTGCTTCAGGAGAGGATTTCTCCAAAGCATGTCCTTGGAAAGGTGAGGGAAGCCAATCTTTTAAAATTGTTTTCCGTATGAAATAGGAATGTAAGTTTACAATTTAAATTCTAATCAATGTCATTTCCTTATACCGAAAACCTTATCAATACTGCCCTTACTTATGCGGCTTATAGGAACGGAATCAAAGAAAATCTTCTCAAAGTTATAAGTACTGATCAAGAGCAAAAAATGCGCCCGTACATCGAGAAGAATTCGGCTTTAATGGACAAGTATGATCAAACATACGAGGTCGCTGAAGATTTAAAATCAGCTTTATATACTGCCCCTGCTACAAATTGGCTTGTTCTTTCGGAGGGATGGTGTGGTGACGCTGCTTTTAATGTTCCTATGCTGGCTGCTATTGAAAGAGCTATGCCGGAAAAAGTAAAACTGAGGATTTTACTTCGCGATACTAATCTTGAATTGATGGATGCGCACCTTACTGATGGAGGTCGCTCTATTCCTAAGTTAATTATATTGTCCGAAGATCTAAAAGAGCTAGGTACATGGGGACCCAGACCAGAGGGGCTTCAGCAATTGATGAAGATCTGGAAAAGTGAAGAACTATCCTTAAAGGAGATTATTCCGAAAGTCCATGATTGGTATGAACAGGATAAAACAAAATCAGTTCAGGAAGAGCTAAAAGAGTTGGTGCGATCATATTCCTAATGGATTATCTATTGAAAATGAAAAATAGTGTATTTTGGCTGATGATATCGTAATAGAAATTGTGAATGCACAACAAACAGAAATCAGGTTATACAACGGCCCTGCTCCCGGATCAGAAAACTGGACATGGGAAGAAAAGACGAGCAATAAGAATAGCATTGGGCTCAAAACAGTTTACAATGTAGTGAATCCTGCATTGACGGCATTTTTGCCTGACCCGGCGCTTGCAAATGGCACAGCTGTTATCGTTTGCCCGGGTGGAGGATTCCATTTTTTAGCTATTGATCATGAAGGAACCGATGTGGCAAAATTACTTGTCAAAAAAGGGATCACAGTTTTTGTTTTAAAGTACAGACTGCTGCGGATTTATCATGATAATCCCTTTGATGAAATGATTTCTACGGAGGATGTGCAGGCCTGGGACGCTGAGACAGAGCCAGTCATTCCTTTAGCAATTGCCGACGGAAGGGCAGCTATTGCATACGTGAGAAAGCATGCTGCAGCTTTTAATATCGCTCCCGACAAAATTGGTATTATGGGTTTTTCGGCTGGCGGTATGGTGGCTGCTTCAGCCGCATTTAATTATAACGCTGACAATCGCCCTGACTTTGTTGCACCTGTTTACCCCGATATGCCTGAATCACGGCAATCTCCTCTAATGTCTGATGCTCCACCTATATTCATGGTTTGTGCAACAGATGATGAATTCGGGTTTCCACAACATCTGATAAGCCTGTATAATAAATGGTATGCCTCAAACCGCTCTGTAGAGCTGCATCTTTTTGCCAAAGGTGGGCATGGGTTTGGTGTTGGCAGTCAACAAAACACTACTGATAAATGGCTTGATTTGTTTGTAAAGTGGCTGACGGTGGAGGACCTAATGGAACCCGGAAAATGAAACTGGCTCTGATATGCAAGGGTGTCATGATAGGTCAAAAGTGTAGCTATGAGAATTGGTGATAGCGGGAGGAAGATCGAGTTTTAAACAAAAAGCAGGTAAAGTTTATCTGCTTCCGAGAAAATCTTATTTTCAGAAATGCCGTATTGCCAAATTCGGTACGCAGCAGCAAACCCGTAAATATTTCGGCAGCATATGGCATCAGATGGTTTAAAACATTATCTTTATTACATAAATCCCATGATTAATCCACTATGAAAGAAATTAAAAAAGAAGAAATCAGACAGGAGGTTTTTGACCTTTATGACGATTATGCGCACAATCGAATTGACAGACGGCTGTTCCTGGAAAGACTCACTACCTATGCTGTTGGTGGGTTAACGGTCACCTCACTGCTGAGTTTCATCAGTCCCAAATATCAGAGCACGCTTCAAATTGAGCCGGATGATCCCAGGTTGAAATCCGAATTTATAACTTATGATTCCCCAAAAGGAGGCGGATCTATTAAGGGTTTGCTTTCTCGCCCTGTCGATGCAAAGGATAAATTGCCGGGGGTAGTTGTGGTTCACGAAAACCGTGGACTGAATCCCTACATAGAGGATGTAGGCAGACGGACAGCTCTTGCCGGTTTTATTTCGCTGGCACCTGACGCGCTAACGCCCTTGGGTGGTTATCCAGGAAATGATGATGATGGCAGGGCGTTGCAAAGCAAGAGGGACAAGAATGAGATGTTGGAAGATTTTATTGCCGCCTATGAACATTTAAAGTCTCATCCAGCGTGTAGTGGAAAAGTTGGGGTTGTGGGATTTTGTTTTGGTGGTTGGATCTCCAATATGATGGCGGTACGTGTGCCTGTCCTATCTGCGGCTGTTCCCTTTTATGGAGGGCAACCTGAAGCGGAAGATGTACCCAAAATCGAAGCTCCATTGTTGATTCACCTCGCTGGTTTGGATACAAGGGTAAATGAAGGAATGCCTGCCTATGAAAAGGAGCTGAAAGAGCATAACAAAGAATATACTGTCTATGTATATCCGGAGGTGAATCATGGTTTTCATAATGACAGCACACCGCGCTATGACAAAGCAGCCGCTGAACTGGCCTGGAAAAGAACAATAGATTTCTTTAAAGAAAAGTTGGCATAGGTGTAGTTTCGGTTTTGCGAAAGAGACATTCTAAGAACAACAAAAAAATTGCGTTGAATTTGAATGATTTATCACCTCATCCCCCCGTCATTCCACGGGGCAAGCTCTGCCTTCTCTTCAAGGAGAAGGTGTTACGGCAGCGGTTGTAGCGACAGTGATGGTTGATTTTTGAATCTGTTCTTAGCGGTGAGGCAAGTCCTCTCCTTTCAGGAGAGGATTTCTCCAAAGGAGTGCCTTTGGCAAGGTGAGGTGGTTATTTGGAGAAGGAGCATTATGATTTTTTTATAAATTAGCTGACAAAACAAAACAGTCATGGATAATTTACATAAAGATGCTTTGGGTAATAATTTTGAATATGCGAGGCAAAACAGACAAAAGCAGACCAAGCCGGAAAAATTGTTATGGAATAGGATAAGAAACAGACAATTAAAAGGGTATAAATTTCGTAGGCAACATCCGATCTCCAACTTTATTGCAGATTTTTATTGTCATGAACGGCTGTTAGCTATAGAGATTGATGGCAACTATCATAACCAGGCGGAGCAAAGTGACTATGATTCTGGAAGAACCTTCGAAATCAATGAGCTAGGAATTAGAATACTTAGGTTTACCAACCAAGAAGTTGAGCAAGATATAGAAAGAGTTTTAAAGGTAGTAAAGAAATTCCTGAGTAATTTTTAAGCTTTTTTCACCTCATCCCCCGCCTTCTCCTCAAGGAGAAGGCGTTACAGCAGTGGGTATAGCGACAGTGATTTTTCATTTTGGGATCTGCGCTTAGCGGTGAGGTAAGTCCTTTCCTTTACGAGGAGAGGATTTAGGTGAGTATGGAGAAATCTGCCATTTTGGGAAAAGTTTCC
>CAMPJM010000145.1 GCA_946886805.1 uncultured Flammeovirgaceae bacterium
CAATGCCAACGCTGAAAACCAAAAGAGCTTGTTTTTTGCAAACGCTCGACAGAAACTACCAGAGAACAAAAAAAGGAAGAGAACAGAAAAATGAGTTTAAACACACAGAATCTTCAATCTATCATCAACTTCATTTGGACAGTTGCGGATGATGTATTGATTAATAAATTCCTCGAAAATCAGTATCAGGATGTTATCCTGCCAATGACTGTTTTAAGACGTTTGGATCTGGCATTGGAACCTACCAAAGACAAGGTGCTGAAAACCCACAACGAGTTTAAAAGTAAGATTGACAATGTTTCCGGACTATTGACCAGCGATTTGCACGGAAGTGGTTTGGCATTTTACAATACTTCGCCATTTACAATGAAAAAACTGTTGGCTGACCCAAAGAATATTGACACCAACTTTTTGGACTATCTCAATGGCTTTTCAGAAAATGTGCAGGACATTATTGCCAAATTCAAATTCCGTAATCAGTTAAGAACTTTTGAAGAAACGGGCATCACTTTTTCGTTGATTGAAAAATTCTGTAATCCAAGAGTTGAACTTAGCCCCGACAAGATTTCGCCTATGGCAATGGGCTATATGTTTGAGGACCTGATACGAAGGTTCAATGAAAAAACCAATGCAGCGGCAGGACGACATTTTACGCCCAGAGAAATCATTGAGCTAATGACGCATTTGGTGTATTTGCCTGTAAAGGACAAAATCCAGAAAGGCACTTTTTTGGTATATGACCCTTGTGCGGGCTCAGGTGCAATGCTTACGCAATCCAAACTTTTTGCCACCGACCCCGAAGGAGAAATCAAATCAACGGCTACTTTCCACTTGTACGGACAGGAAAACACAGGTGAGATGTACGCCACTTGCAAATCGGATATGTTGCTCAAAAATGAAGACCCCGACAAAATCAAGTTTGGTTCTACTTTGAGCGAATATGGTTTTGACCCTGATTTGAAGTTTAACTTTATGCTTACCAATCCGCCGTATGGCACTACCTGGAAGCAAGACATGGAAAACCTGAATGTAGGCACAGCCAAAAAAATCAATATTGTTGACAAACGCTTTAACCTGAAGATTAAAAACTTCAAAGGCGAACTGGAAGAAACCAGCCTGACGTCGCGCAGCAATGACGGGCAGTTGATGTTTATGCTGCACATGCTTTCTAAAATGAAAGTCTCCAAAGACGGTGGCAGCCGCATTGCTTCCGTTCACAACGGTTCGGCTTTGTTTACAGGAGATGCCGGCAGCAGCGAAAGCGGCATTCGCCAGTACATAGTAGAAAATGATTTATTGGAATGCATTATTCAGTTGCCCAATGATATGTTTTACAATACAGGAATTACCACTTATATCTGGCTGTTGACCAATGTAAAAGAAACACACAGAAAAGGGAAAGTGCAGTTGATAAACGCTTCATCAGAAGGATTTTATCAAAAAATGCGGAAGAACTTGGGAGATAAAAGAGTAGAGTTCAAACCTGAGCATATTCAAATGATCCAGAATATGTACTTTGCTTTTGAAGAAAACGAATACAGTAAAATTTTCGACAATGAAGATTTTGGCTTTTATCAAATCACAGTACACCAACCCGAAAAAGACGAAGAAGGAAACATTATCAAAGACAGCAAAGGCAAAGCCAAAAGTGACAGCAACCTGAAAGACACAGAAAATGTGCCTATGAAAGAGAGCATTGCAGAATACTTTAAAAGGGAGGTATTACCTTTTGCCCCTGACGCCTGGTACGATAAAACCAAGATGAAAGTAGGTTATGAAATTGCCTTTAATAAGTATTTCTATAATTATCAACCTTTAAGAACATTAAATGAAATTGCTTCTGACATTATGATTCTTGAACAAGAAACAGATGGTTTACTAAAAGAGATTGTTGAGTAATGGAAAAAGTCAAAACATATAGTGCGTATAAAAAATCTGGTATAGCCTGGATTCCAATAATTCCTGAACATTGGGAAATAGTTGACACTAAAAGGTGTTTTAATTTTCCGAAAGAAATTGTAGGCGAAGATTTTATCAACTACAAAGTTTTATCCCTTTCCGTGAATGGAGTCATTTTTAGAAATATGGCAAGTGGTGCTGGTAAGCATCATTCCGATATGGGGACATATCAAATCATTCACCCCGATTCAATAGTTCTTTGCCTTTTTGATATGGATGTTACACCGAGAATTGTTGGACACTCTGATAAAACAGGGATTATTACTTCGGCATATATAAATATCAAACCAAAGGAAAGTATTAACAGTAAATACTATTACTATTATTTCCTTTTACAAGACTTCAATAAATATTTATTTTCTCAAGGTACAGGAATTAGGACGACACTTACCAGAAGTCAGTTCGGTGCTTTGAAAATAGCACTTCCAAGTTTTGAAGAACAAACCGCCATTGCCCGCTTTTTAGATTACAAGCTGGTAAAGATCAACCGCTTTATCCAAAAGAAAAAGCAACTGATAAAACTGCTCAATGAGCAAAAAGCTGCCATCATCAACCAAGCCGTTACTAAGGGTCTGAACTATGATTTGAATGATTCAATGAATACTATGATGAATGAAAAAGACCAAAATCAAAGTCCATCAAAAAATCAAAAAAATCAAAGTGCAAGACGGTTTAAAGATAGTGGCATTGAGTGGTTGGGAGAAATTCCCGCACATTGGGAGGTGAGGAAGTTGAAGTATGTGGCGAATTGTTTTCCAAGTAACATAGACAAACATTCGAAAGACGATGAAAAAGAAGTAAGGTTGTGTAATTACACTGATGTTTATAAGAACGACTATATTACTGATGCAATGGATTTAATGATTGCATCAGCAACAGACGAACAAATTGAAAAATTTACTCTTGTTCAAGGAGATGTAATTATTACCAAAGATTCCGAAACAGCGAATGATATTGCTGTTCCTGCATATGTAAAAGAGCCTTTGACTAATGTGGTTTGTGGCTATCATTTAAGTGTTCTTCGTCCTTATGAAATGCTTAATGGTGATTTTCTTTTTAGAGTCTTACAATGCAAGGAGATTAATATTCAATTTGAAGTTCAGTCTAATGGAGTTACAAGAGTCGGCTTAGGTGTGTATGACTTAAAAAATGCAAAAATTCCTGTTCCACCATTAGACGAACAAAGTCGTATTGTTGACTTAATTAATAATGAAACTTCTATTATTTACACTACCATTTCCAAGATAGAAAAAGAACTCGCCTTAACCGAAGAATACAAAACTGCTTTGATAGCGGAAGCTGTTACGGGTAAAATTGATGTGCGAGGGTATGTAAAGACAATGCATGCATTGTCTCCTACAGAGGAGATAGATGAGGAAATGAGTATAGCGGCAGAAGAAGCCGAAGATTATCAAGTAGAAGAAATGCAATGAGGACACAAGCGGAAATAGAAAATATCCTTCAAAGACTTCGTTCTATTGGTCTGGAAAACGAAGTGGTAGAATTTAAGGAAGCTAAAAATCAATACAATTTTGAAAAGATCGGCAAGTATTTCTCTGCCTTGTGCAATGAAGCCAACCTTAAAAACAAGCGTTCGGCTTGGCTGGTCTTTGGCGTAAAGGATAAAGACAAAAGTATCGTTGGCTCGCAATTCAGAACAAACAGAGCAGATTTAGACAAGCTCAAAGCAGAAGTAGCCAACCATACTACTGGCAGGCTTACCTTTATTGAAATCTATGAAGTAGCAGAAACCGAAGGCAGAGTAGTGTTGTTCGAAATACCTGCTGCACCAAAGAGTATTCCTATTGCATGGAAGGGGCATTACTACGGCAGAGATGGCGAAGAACTCAACGCCCTCAACCTGGAAGAAGTAGAACGCATACGCGAACAAGCACGAGGTGAAGATTGGAGTGCCGCCACCGTAGTAAGTGCCACCATAGATGATTTATCGACAGATGCCATTCTCAAGGCACGGGAATCATATAAGAGAAAAAACGCTCACTTAGTTGAAGAAATAGACGAGTGGAACGATGAAACTTTCCTAAACAAAGCCAAAGTTTGCATCAAAGGTAAAATCACCCGAACGGCGGTTTTACTCCTGGGCAAGTCAGAGTCGGAGCACTTTATCAATCCCGCCACGGCAAAAATATCCTGGATACTTCGGGATAAAGACAACATCGACAAAGACTATCAGCACTTCACCTGTCCCCTCTTACTGAATACCGACAACGTGTATCAGAAGGTAAGAAACCTCAAATACCGGTATATTGCTGATGGCACGCTGTTTCCTGAGGAGGTGGATCAATACGACCCATACATCATTCGAGAGGCTTTGAATAATTGTATAGCTCATCAGGATTATACATTAAGTGGTAAAATCAATTTTGTAGAACATGAGGATGGGAAACTGGTGTTTATCAATTCTGGAAGTTTTATTCCATCAAGCGTAGAGGAGGTGGTCATTGCCGATGCACCCGAACCCAGTTACCGGAACCCTTTTCTAGTGGAAGCCATGATTAATCTGAATATGATTGATGCCATAGGAAGTGGTATCAAGCGGATGTTTAACATTCAGCGAAGAAAGTTTTTTCCTATGCCGGATTATGAGTTCACAGGCAAAAAGGTGAAGCTTACTATTACCGGAAAGGTGATGGACATTAACTATGCCCGTAAGATTGCATCTATGCCTGATTTAAGCTTGACGGACATTATCTCTTTAGACAAGGTGGCCAAAGGAAAGAAACTCAATGAAGCAGAGGTAAAAGAGCTAAAAGCCAAAGGTTTGATTGAAGGTCGAAAGCCTAATTTTTACATTTCGGCTACCGTTGCAAAAGTTACGGGAGAAAAAGCAGACTATATCAAACAACGAGGCATTAACGATGCCTATTGCCAAAAAATGATTATGGATTATCTCCAAAAATTCAGTGAAGGCCGCAGAGAAGACTTTGAAGCTGTACTTCTTGACAAATTACCAGATGTGCTAAGCATTGAGCAAAAAAAACATAAAGTAAAGAACATTCTTCAGAAAATGAAGAGAGAAAGGAAGATTAGAGTTAATGAAAATAGGGTTTGGATTTTAGACGAGATTTAGACGGGGTTTAGACGAGATTTAGACGAGATTTTAGTATATGTGCATGATTTAAAGCTACTTATATTCTCGTCTAAAAGCAGAAACCAGACATTTACTAGACGAGACTTAGACATTTGGAAATAGAAATATGAGTACCAATACAACTGAAAATGGATTAGAAAGTCATATCACCGATTATTTGGTAAATGACAACAACTATACCCTAAGAGAAAGTAAAGACTACAACAATATATCTTGTCTGGATGAGGAAATCCTGTTTCAATTTTTAGAAGCCACACAGCCCAAAGCGGTTGCCAAGCTAAAAACCTATCATAAAGAACTTTATCAGCAGAAAATCATCAAACGCCTGAACGACCAAATACAGGCTAAAGGTGTGATTGAAGTACTTCGAAAAGGAATCACAGACGGTTTTACAGATACTAAACTGCATTTGTTTTACGACCAACCTGTTTCAACTTATAATGTATCTGCTAACTCCTTGTATCAAGCCAATCGGTTTTCGGTAATTCGACAGGTTTATTTTTCGCCACAGAATAAAAAGTCCCTGGACCTGGTGCTTTTCATCAATGGTATTCCGGTTATATCCTTTGAGTTGAAAAATGAACTCACCAAACAGAACGTACAAGATGCCATCAGGCAATACAAAACAGACCGAGACCCCAGTGAAGAATTATTCCGCCTGGGTAGATTGATAGTAAATTTTGCCGTGGACACCGAAGAAGTTTGGATGTGTACCCAACTCAAAAAAGAAAAATCATACTTCCTGCCATTCAATAAAGGCTATAACAATGGAGCAGGAAATCCACCCAATGCAGGCATTAAAACCGACTATTTGTGGAAAGAAATATTGACCAAAAGCAGTCTGACGGAGATTATTCAGAACTTTTGTCAACTCATTACAGAAGAAAAAGAGTATTTAGAACCTTCGACACGATCAGGTCAAGCTGGTAAAATCAGAACCCGAAAAGAAAAGAAACTGATTTTTCCACGCTACCATCAATTAGTTGCGGTTCGCAATTTATTGGCAGATGCACAAGAAAAGGGCTCAGGGCAAAAATATTTGATTCAACATTCGGCAGGTTCGGGCAAGTCCAATTCTATTTCCTGGTTGGCTCATCAGTTGGTGGGCTTACACGACAAGTCAGGCATGGAAAATATTTTTGATACGGTAATTGTGGTAACAGACCGTAGGGTTTTAGATGCTCAAATCAGAGAGAATATCAAGCAGTATCAGCAAGTAAAAGGCGTTGTAGAAGCCATTACCGAAGGCAGTAGGCAACTAAAACAAGCACTGGAAGAAGGTAAAAAAATCATCATTACAACTATTCAAAAGTTTCCGCACATTGTGGAAGATATTGGCGACTTGCCAGGGAATAATTTTGGTATCATAATAGATGAAGCCCACAGCAGTTTGAGCGGTCAAATGGCAAGAAAACTGAATGAAACCCTTTCAAAACTCAATCTCGACCAAGCCACTCAAGCCGAATTGGAAGAAGACCTGAAAGACATTTCGGGTATGGTAGATGTAGAAGATGCCGAAGAAACTGTAACAGGTGAAGATTTAATCAGAGTATTGGTAAAATCAAGAAAACTGTTGCCCAATGCGAGTTATTTTGCTTTTACAGCCACACCCAAGAATAAAACCTTGGAATTATTTGGCGTTCCATTTCAGGAAGGCGTACAGACAGGGCATGCCCTGTCTCAACCAAAATTCAAAGCCTTTCATTTGTATTCAATGAAGCAAGCCATTGAAGAAGGTTTTATAATGGACGTGTTGCAGAATTACACGACCTACCAGAGTTATTATGCTTTATTGAAAAAGATTGAAGATGATCCTGAGTACGATAAATTAAACGCACAAAAGAAACTCAAACATTATGTAGAGAGCCACGAACACGCTATAAAAAAGAAGGCCATATTAATCATAGAGCATTTTATGGAAAACGTAATTCGGAAAAAGCGAATGGGCGGTTTTGCTAAGGCAATGTTGGTAACCAGTTCGAGAGCCAATGCCGTGAAATACAAAAAGGCATTTGATGAATATTTATTGAAAATCAATAGTCCATTTTTATCAGTAGTTGCTTTTTCAGGAGAAATTGACGGACAAACGGAAGCCAGTTTAAACGGGTTTTCAAGTGCTAATATTCCAACTGAATTTGAGAAAAACGAATACCGATTTTTATTGGTAGCCAACAAATACCAAACAGGATTTGACCAGCCCCTGCTTCATACAATGTATGTGGATAAGAAATTGGGCGGAGTAAATGCGGTGCAAACACTTTCAAGATTGAACAGAAGTCATCCATTGAAGAAAGACACCTTCGTTTTGGACTTTGCTAATTCGGCAGAAGATATTGAAAAAGCCTTTAAACCCTACTTTGAAAGCACCATTTTAGGGGAAGCGACCGACCCTAATAAATTGTTCGACTTGCAAGATGCTTTGGACAATTTTCAGGTTTATACCAAAGAGCAAGTTTTTGAATTTTCGGAGAAAATATTAGCAAATGTACCCGTTGACCAATTGCACGCAATGTTGGATAGTTCCTCTGAAATTTTCAGGAATGATTTAGCCGAAGAACAACAACCGGATTTTAGAGCCAAAGTAAAAACCTATGTCCGTCTATACATTTTCCTTTCTCAAATAGTACCGTTTGAAAACCCCTATTTGGAACGTCTTTATATTTTCCTGAATCACTTGCAAAACAAATTAGGAGGCGATACGCCCATTGATTTGGCACAAGGAATATTAGACAACATTGATATGGACAGCTACCGCTTGCAGTTGGAAGCTACGACAAGCATTGCTATGGAACAAGGCGAGGAATTAAAGCCGATACCAACAGATATGAGAGGCGGCAGTTCTGAACCTGAAATTGACAGACTTTCAAACATTTTACAAACTTTCAATGACCGCTACGGAACACAGTTTGAAGATGCAGATAAAGTGCGTCAAATGGCTGAAAATATTGCCAATGATGTGGCAAAAAATCAGGAATTAATAACCTCTATTAAATTTTCGGACGACCAAAACGCAAGAATCACCAGCGACAAAGTGGTGGGTGAAGAATTGCTAAAACACATAACCACCAATTTTGACCTTTATAAACTATATTCCGACAACAAAGAATTCAAAGAGGACTTTTCCTCAATGATGTTTGGAGTGGTGAAGGAGTTAATCAATAGAGGGATTAATGCACAGAAATAAAATTAAATAATGGAAGCAGGCAAAAGCCCAACCCCCCAACACAGACAAAATCACTCAAAACGACCATGGAACAAGACAAAAAAGAAAATAAATCTATCCAAAGCCCGTTTGCGCAGACGTATTTTCACGGGACAAAAGCAGATCTTAAAGTTGGCGACTTAATTGAAGTTGGAAACAGCTCAAACTACGGACAAAGGAAAAATGCAATATATATTTTCCTGACTGCGACTTTGGACGCTGCTATATGGGGTGCTGAGCTCGCCTTTGGAGAAGGGCGTGAAAGAATTTATTTAGTAGAACCAACAGGGGCAATTGAGGATGATCCTGATTTAACGGACAGGAAATTCCCTGGAAACCCAACAAAATCTTATAGGTCAAGCCATCCGTTTAAAGTGGTCGGGGAAGTTACAATTTGGCAAGGACATCCAACCGAGCAAGTTCAAGCGATGAAAGAACATCTTGAACGGCTTAAAGAACAAGGAATTAATTCACTTAATACCCTAACTCCGAGGGTGAAAAATTTTTGAAATTAAAAAGCCTGTAATCTTTC